>NZ_BAAALD010000093.1:0-30060 GCF_039528095.1 Kitasatospora arboriphila | reverse complement strand
GGACGGCGCCGAGGGCCTCGCCGAGGTCGCCCTCGACGTCCAGGTCGCCGGTGATGTAGGCGTCGGCGAGGCCGAGTTCGCCGGGCTGCCAGAGCAGCCGGCGCAGCGCGCGGCGGCGGCGCAGCACGACGGTGGGGGTGCCGTCGGGGCCGGCGGTGGAGCCGTCCCAGGCGCGGAGCCGGAACGGCAGCGGGCCGAGCAGGTCGGTGAGCAGGTCTTCGAGGCGGTCGGCGGCGGTCACCGGGCGGTCTCCTCGCGGGTGAGCAGGATCTGCCGGACGTCGAGGTAGCCGGTGCGGAACCCGGCCTCGGAGTAGGCGAGGTAGAGCTCCCAGGTGCGGCGGAAGACCTGGTCGAAGTCGAGCGCGGCGACGTCCGCGGCGCGGTCGGTGAAGCGTTCGCGCCACAGCCGCAGGGTCTCGGCGTAGTGCGCGCCGTAGGCGTGGTCGGCGGTGACCCGCAGCGCGGTGTGCCGGGCGGTCGCCTGGTCGATGGCCTGCACGGAGGGGATGAGGCCGCCGGGGAAGATGTACTTGAGGATCCAGGTGTAGGTGTTGCTGCTGGCGATCATGCGGTCGTGCGGCATGGTGATGGCCTGCAGGGCGGCCCGGCCGCCGGGGGCGAGGACGCGGTCGATGGTGCGGAAGTACTCGGGCCAGAACTGCCGTCCGACGGCCTCGATCATCTCCACGCTCACCACGGCGTCGTACTGCCCCTCGGCGGCGCGGTAGTCGCAGAGCCTGACCTCGGCGCGGTCGGCGAGGCCGGCCCGGGCGATCCGGCGGCGGGCGAGGGCGAGCTGCTCCTCGGAGAGGGTGAGGCTGGTGACGCGGGCGCCGCGGGCGGCGGCGCGCAGGGCGAGTTCGCCCCAGCCGGTGCCGATCTCCAGGACGCGGCTGCCGGGGCCGACGGCGGCCAGGTCGAGCAGCAGGTCGATCTTGCGGTGCTGGGCCTGGGGCAGGTCGTCCCAGGTGGCGAGGGGGGCGCCGGAGGGGGTGGTGTCGAAGACCGCGGAGGAGTAGGTCATCGTCCGGTCGAGGAAGAGCGCGAAGAGCTCGTTCGACAGGTCGTAGTGGTGGTGGATGTTGCGGCGGGCGTTGTCGGCGGTGGGGAGTACGGTGGCGGGCGGCCGCTGCACGTAGAGGCGGCGCAGCCACTGGGCACCGGTCGGGACGAGGGTCTCGGGGGCGGTGGCGAGCACGGAGAGCAGGCCGACCAGGTCGGGGGCGTCCCAGTCGCCGGCCTGGTAGGACTCGCCGAAGCCGATCAGGCCGGTGGCGCCGACCCGGGCGAGGAAGTCCGCGGGCCGGTGCAGGCGGAGCACCGGGGCGCCGGGCGGGGCGGCGACCAGCTGGCTGCCGTCGGGCAGCCGGACGTCCAGGCCGCGGCGGTGGGCGACCCGCCGGAGCAGGCGTCCGGCGAGGGCGGCGCGCAGCTGCGCACGGGGGACGCGGGCGACGTCGGGCCAGCGGGTCCGGTCGACCTCGGCGGTCGGCGGGGCGGCGGGCTCGGCGGCCGGTGCGGCGGCGGGTGCGGTGGGGAGTTCGGCGGGCCGGGTCACGGGGCGGACACCTCTTCTGTGGCGGCGGAACCGGTGCGGTCGTCGGGCAGGGGCCTGGGGCGGGGGTGGACGGGCAGGCCCTTCAGCAGGAGGCGTATGCCCTGGTGGCGGATGTGCACACTGACGGCGAGGGTGGCGAGCGGGTGCCGCAGCGCGGCCCGCAACAGGGCGGCCGGGCCGGCCGGCCGGCGGCGGCCGCGCACGGTGGCGACGAACGGGCTCGCGCCGTCGCGTTCCAGACGGACGGTCAGGGCGAGCCTCTCGCCCGGCCGGGGCAGGGCCATCCGGTACCGGCCGTCGACGGGGAAGAACGGCGAGACGTAGAACTCCTTGGCCACCGAGGCGCGGCCGTCGGCGCCGGGCCGCAGCAGGTAGCGGTGGTGGCCGCCGTAGGTGTTGTGCACCTCGGCGACGGTGCACAACGGGGTGCCGTCGGCGGCCAGGCACCAGTAGACGGTGAGCGGGTTGAAGACGTACCCGAGCGAGCGGGCCTGCGCGAGCATCAGGACCCGGCCGCCGGCGAGGTCGACGCCCTGCCCGGCGAGGTAGCGGGCCAGGTTGCCGCGCAGGGTGCCGCGGGGGTCGCCGGGGTGGTCGGCGGCCCGGAAGCGGGCGAGCGGGCGCAGCGCCCGGGGCAGCACGGGCAGGTGGTCGAGGTCGACCAGCCACAGGTAGGTGCGGTGCCGGAAGGCGTGCCGCACCGGGGCGGTGCGGACGTGGGTGATCGCGCACTCGTACAGGGCGGCGCCCCAGGGGCCGGGCAGCGCGGCCGTGCTGCGGCCGGTGTCGGCGGTGGCGGCCGCGGCGGTCATCGGACACCCGCCGGTAGTCCGGACCGGGCGGCGGCGCCGTCCTCGGCGGGCAGGCCGAGCAGGGCGTGCGCGGCCTGCACACCGGAGCGGCAGCCGTCCTCGTGGAAGCCCCAGCCGTGGTGGGCGCCGGCGAAGGCGGTGCGTCCGGTGGTGAGTTCGGGCAGCCGGCGCTGGGCGGCGATCGTCTCGGCGGTGTAGACGGGGTGCTCGTAGACGGTGCGGGAGACGACGTCCTCCTCGGCGGGCGGGTCGTGCCGGTCGGCGTTGAGCGTCACCAGGTAGTCCTCGGCGGTGTCGAGGCCGAGCAGCCGGTTGAGGTGGTAGCTGACCTGGACGCTCTCGGCGCTGCCGCCGCAGTCGGCCATCCGGTAGTTCCAGGAGGCGCGGGCCCAGGCGGCGCGGGGCAGCCGGGAGGCGTCGCGGTGCAGCACGGTGGGGTTGCGGGAGTAGCGGAAGGCGCCGAGCACCTCGCGTTCGGCGCGGGTCGGGCGGGCGAGCAGGGCGAGCGCCTGGTCGGCGTGGGTGGCGACCACGACGGCGTCGGCGGCGGTGCGGCGGCCGTCCGCGGTGGTGATCTCCACGCCGTCGTGGTGGCGGTGCACCGCGGTGACGGGGGCGGAGCGGTGGACGGCGGTGAGGCGTTCGGCGATCCGCTCGACGTAGGTGCGGGAGCCGCCGACCACGGTGCGCCAGGTCGGCGAGCCGGTGACGCCGAGCATGCCGTGGTTCTCCAGGAAGGCGAAGAGGTAGCGGGCCGGGTAGTCGCCGGCCAGGTCGGGGGCGCAGGACCAGACGGCGGCGACCACCGGGGTCATGAAGTGGCTGGTGAAGTACCGGGAGAAGCCGCCCTCGTCGAGGAAGCGGCGCAGCGAGGGGTCGCCGGCGCCGGGGTCGGCGAGCAGCCGGCGGGCGCGGCGGTGGAAGCGCGGCACCTCGGCGAGCATCCGCAGGTAGCGGCCGCGGAGCAGGGCGTCGGGGCGGGCGAGCAGTCCGGCGGGGCCGCGGGCTCCGGCGTACTCCAGGCCGCAGCCGCGGCACTGGACGGACATGCTCATGTCGCTCTCGCGGGTCTGCACGCCGAGTTCGTGGAACAGCCGCACCAGGTACGGGTAGGTGCGGTGGTTGTGCACCAGGAACCCGGTGTCGAGCGGCACCTCCCGGCCGTCGGCGCCGACGGCGCTCTGGGTGTGGGCGTGCCCGCCGAGCCGGGCCTGCGCCTCGAAGAGGTGCACGTCCACACCGGCCCGCCGGAGTTCGTGGGCGGCGGTCAGCCCGGCCACTCCGCCGCCGACCACGGCGACGGTGCGGCCCGCGGGCGCCGGCCGCACGCGTGCTCCGCCCGCCGGTTGCGGCACTGTTCCGGACACTGTCACGGGGCCCCCTCCACTGCACGGGCCCGCACTGCCGGCGGGCCGCTCCTTCACTGGCTACCGGTACTTCGGAGCGGTACGCCGGGCGGATTGCCCTCGATCGGTGCGGAGTTGCCGTGGCGTGCGGACGGGCCGGCACCTGCCCCCGCGGGCGGGGGGCAGGTGCCCGCGCTCAGCTGAACGGCAGCAGCATCACCGGCGTGCCGCTCGGGTGCGCCGAGCCGCCCTCCGGTTCCACCGTCACGCCGACGCCGACCGCGCCGTTCAGCGGCCCCTGCAGCAGCAGCGAACCGCCGGAGGCCGGCATCAGTCCGGCCGGCCGCATCGTCCCGGCGTCGTCGAACCACAGTTCGTAGGTCTTGCCGGCGGGCAGCGCCGGCATTCCGGAGGCCAGGAACCCGGCCTGGCCGCGGCTCTGCGACCAGACCACCGTGCCGACGCCGGGGCCGGCGGTCGCGGTCGCCGTCCGGGCGTCCGGCGCGGTCAGCAGGCTGCCGAACGCGGCCTGCTGGGCCTGCAGTTGCGCGGCCCGCGCATCGGCCTCGTCGGCCCGCCGGCTCTGGTCGACCGCGAGGCCGCCGAGCGCCGCGGCCAGCGCCACCGACGCCGCCAGCACGAACTTCGGCCAGTTCCGGACGATCTTGCTCCGGCGGCGCCGCCCGGTCGGCTGCGGCGGCACCTCCGGGGGCGGCACCGCGGACGGCGGCGCGAGCTGGCGGACGGACCCGATGCCCGCCATCACCCGGGCCCGCAGCTCGGCAGGCGGCGTCTCGGCCTCCGCGGCACCGAGGCGCGCCAGGGTGGCGGCGAACTCCCGGACCTCCAGCGCGCAGGCCTCGCACAGGGCCAGGTGACGCTCGAACTCCGCCAGCTCCGGCCCCTCCAGGGCATGGGCCGCGTACGCGCCGGTCAGCGTGTGCAGTTCGGCTCCGCCGGTCACGACTCCACCCCCAGGCAGTCCCGCAGCCGGATCAGACCGTCCCGCATCCGGGTCTTCACGGTGCCCAGCGGCGCGCTCAGCATGTCCGCCACCTCACGGTACGAGTAGCCCCGGTAGTAGGCCAGGGTGACGGCCTGGCGCTGGAGCTCGGTCAGCATCCTCAGACAGCGCCGCACCTGCTCGCGCTCCAGGCGGCCCTCCACCTGCTCGGCGACCTCGTCGAAGGCCGGCACGTGCGAGCGGGCGGCGACCCGCTGCTCCCGGTCGGCCGTCGCCTGCGCGGAGCGGACCCGGTCGACCGCCCGGCGGTGCGCCATCGTCAGCACCCAGGACATCACCTCGCCGCGGTCCGGCTGGTAGCGGGCGGCCGTCCGCCACACCTCCAGCATCACCTCCTGGGTCACCTCCTCCGACTGCGCCGGGTCCCGCAGCACCCGGCGCACCAGGCCGAAGACCGGGCCCGCCACCACGTCGTACAGCCGCCCGAACGCGTCCTGGTCGCCGAACGCCACCTGGGCGACCAGCTCCTTGAGGTCCGGGCCGCGGCGCTGCGGACCGGACAGGTGGACCACCGTGCTCAATCCGCCACCCCGCTCGGTCGGGCGGCGCGGACCGCCGGTCGGGCCGGGCAGGCGTGCGGCCTGCCCGTCGGACGGATGACGGGCATCGGGAACCTCCTGGTCGTCGGTGGGACCGCGCCGTCCACGGGCGGCGGCGGTCGTCGGGCACGGTGCATTCGGAACCGGACGCCCGCCGGATTGCCCGCGGGCCGCACCAGCATGGCGGAACCCGCCCGCCCGCACACCGTCCCGGACGGGAAGGACCGGCACCCATCCGATCCGCGGCCGGCTCCGAAGCACCGCGCGCGAGACCCGTCCGACCCCGAACCGCCCGGAGACCTTCACCGTGCCCACCGACCGCCGCCCGATGCCGCTCTTCCACGTCCGGGAGATCTTCGCCGAACCGGCGGCCGCCGCCTCCCCGCGCGGCCGGCAGGTGCTGGAACGCTTCCCCGGCGCCCGGGTGGTCGAGGTCGACTCGCACTGGCGGATCCCGCACCTGCACGGCAACGCCGGGAACGTCGAACGGTGGGCGCGGATCAAGAGCGAGGTCCTGGTCCTCGGGGTGAAGAAGACCCTCGCCGCCCGGCCCAACGGCCGCTCCGCCGACTGGATCGCCCCCAGCTCCGCCAACGGCTGCGCGCTGGCCTGCGCCTACTGCTACGTACCGCGCCGCAAGGGCTACGCCAACCCGATCACCGTCTTCACCAACATCGACCGGATCGTCGCCCACCTCGCCGGCCACGTCCGCCGGCAGGGCCGCAAGCCCGCGCCCAACCAGTGCGACCCCACCGCCTGGGTGTACGACATCGGCGAGAACAACGACTGCTCGGTGGACGCCCTGATCTGCGACAACACCGCCGACCTGGTCCGCGCCTTCCGCGGGTGGCCGACCGCCAAGGCCTCCTTCGCCACCAAGTGGGTCAACCGCGACCTGCTCGCCCTCGACCCGCGCGGCCGCACCCGGATCCGCTTCTCGCTGATGCCGCCCGCCGACGCCCGGCTGCTGGACGTCCGCACCACGCCCGTCCCCGAGCGGATCGCCGCCGCCGGCGACTTCCTCGACGCCGGGTACGAGGTGCACTTCAACCTCTCCCCCGTCGTCCTGCGTGCCGGCTGGCAGCGCGACTGGGCCGAGCTGCTGCACCGGATGGACGACATGCTGCCCGCCGCCGTGAAGGCGCAGGCCGCGGCGGAGATCATCATGCTGACCCACAACCGCGAACTGCACGAGGTCAACCTCGGCTGGCACCCCAAGGCCGAGGAGCTGCTGTGGCGGCCCGCCCTCCAGGAGGCCAAGACCTCCGGGAACGGCGCCCGCAACGTCCGCTACCGGGCCGCGGGCAAGGCGGCGGCGCTCGCCGAGCTCCGCGGCCTGATCGACCGGTACGCGCCCTGGCTCAGGGTGCGGTACGCCTTCTGACCGACCGTCCAGCGGCCACCGCCCGGTGGCCCACCGCCCCGGGAGGACCGATGACCGACCAGACCGCCCGGCCGCCGCACTGCCTGGTGACCGGCGCCACCGGGTACATCGGCGGCCGCCTGGTGCCCGAACTCCTCGCGGCCGGCCGCACCGTGCGCTGCCTGGTCCGCGACCCCCGACGGCTGCGCGACCACCCCTGGCGGGCCCGGGTGGAGACCGCGACCGGTGACGTCACCCGGCCGGACACCCTGACCGCCGCCTTCGAGGGCGTCGACACCGCCTACTACCTCGTCCACTCCCTCGGCACCGGCCCCGGCTTCGAACGCACCGACCGCGAGGCCGCCCGGGCGTTCGGCGCGGCCGCCGCCCGGGCCGGCGTCCGGCGGATCGTCTACCTCGGCGGACTCGTGCCCGCCGGCGTCCCCGCCGGCGAACTCTCCCCGCACCTGCGCTCCCGCGCCGAGGTCGGCCGGGTGCTGCGCGCCAGCGGGGTGCCCACCGCCGAACTGCGCGCCGCGGTCATCATCGGCTCCGGCTCCGCCTCCTTCGAGATGCTCCGCTACCTCACCGAACGGCTGCCCGTGATGGTGACGCCCAGCTGGGTCGGCACCCGGATCCAGCCGATCTCCGTCCGCGACGTGCTGCGCTACCTGGTCGCCGCCGCCGACCTGCCGCCCGAGGTCAACCGGGCCTTCGACATCGGCGGCCCCGACGTCCTGACGTACCGCCGGATGATGCTCCGCTACGCGGCCGTCGCCGGCCTGCCCCGCCGGCTGATCGTCCCGGTGCCCGTCCTCACCCCCCGGCTCTCCGGCCACTGGGTCGGCCTGGTCACCCCCGTCCCCAACTCCATCGCCCGGCCGCTCGTCGAATCCCTGCGGCACGAAGTCGTCTGCGCCGAGCACGACATCGCCCGGTACGTCCCCGACCCGCCCGAACAGACCGTCCCCGGCCTCCACCGGCCGGTGCAGGGCCTGATCGGCTTCGACGACGCCGTCCGCCTCGCCCTGCGCCGCATCCGCGACGCCCAGGTCTCCACCCGCTGGTCCTCCGCCTCCCTCCCCGGCGCCCCCAGCGACCCGCTGCCCACCGACCCCGACTGGGCCGGCGGCAGCCTCTACCAGGACGTCCGCGAACGCCACGTCGACGCCGCACCGGAATCCGTCTGGCGGGTCGTCGAAGGCATCGGCGGCGAGAACGGCTGGTACTCCTTCCCGCTCGCCTGGGCCCTGCGCGGGTGGGCGGACCGCGCGGTCGGCGGGGTCGGGCTGCGGCGCGGGCGACGCGACCCGGCCCGGCTGCGGGTCGGCGACTCGCTGGACTTCTGGCGGGTCGAGGAGATCGAACCGGGGCGGCTGCTGCGGCTGCGGGCCGAGATGCGGCTGCCCGGCCCGGCCTGGCTGGAACTCTCGGTCGCCCCCGACGGCAACGGCGGCGCCCTCTACCGCCAACGGGCCCTCTTCCACCCCCACGGCCTCGCCGGCCACGCCTACTGGTGGTCCGTCGCCCCCTTCCACGCCGTCGTCTTCGGCGGCATGGCCCGCAACATCACCGAACGCGCCCAGGCCGTCTGAGAGGCAGCACCCCAGGGGCGCGGGGAACTGCGCGGTCCGAGGATGGCGAACCCGGCAGTTCCGGTTGGCCTCTGGTGCGCGTCCGTGTGTCCACGGCCGACCGGATCTGTCGGCTCGCCGATCCCGAATTGCGCGGTTCCCCGCGCCCCTGAGTGCTTCCGCTACTCCGTTGCCGGGCCGTCCTCGGTGAGCCATTGGCGGTAGACGCCGGCGAGGGCGGCGAGGACGGCGGTGCCGCCGGGGAGGGCCGTGGTGAGGACGATGAAGGCGTTCGCGGCCTGGTCGGGGGGCGCCGTGGCCAGCCAGTTCGGCCAGAAGCCGGCGGAGGGCAGGACGGCCCCGGGTCCGGCCGGGGCGGCCGTCCTGGCGGCTTCGCCGCCGAGCGTGGCGTCCCATTCCCCGAGCACCCGGGCGAGTCGGGTCCGCTGCCGGGAGGTGAACCGCCGCAGGCCGATCACCCGCAGGCTCTGCCGGACGAGTTCGGGCCGCAGTTCGCCGACGGTCGCGGTGGCGGCGAGCAGCAGCCGCGGGTCCCGGGAGAGCAGTCGGACCGTCCGGTCGTCGACCAGCCGGGCGAGCGCAGCGGCCCCGTCCCCGGACCCGGCGCCGGTCCGGCGGGCGAGTTCGATCCGGATCAGCATCAGCCGGTCCCCGAGGTCCTCGGCCAGTCGTGCGGCTTCGGCGAGCTGCGGTCCGGCCTCTTCGGCGAATCCCTCGTCGACGGCCCAGCGGGCGTGCGCGTAGTCGGCCTCCAACTGCACTCCCCCGGCCTGCTCCTCGACGGCACGGCTGCGGGCGGCGGAGGCGAGCGCCCGGGCGGAGTCGAGTTCGCCGAGGGCGGCCCGTACCCGGGCTTCGAGCAGCAGCAGCCGTGCGCCGCGTTCGCCGCCGGCGGGCCGGTGGTCGAGGACTTCGGCGGCGCGGTGCGGGGCGTCGAGTTCCAGCAGCCGGGTGATCTGGACCTCGGCGTGCCGTTCCCACTCCTCGGCGGGCACCTCGCGGAGGGCGGCGGGGTGGAGCGTCCGTCCGGAGCGGGAGGCGAGGTAGGCCCGGCTGCCGGGCGGGAGTTCGTCGATGGAGCCGGTGAGCAGGGCTTCGACGCCGGGCTGCCAGCGCCGGTCGAGTTCGGTGGCGGACTCGCCGAGGCCGAGCCGGTGGTAGAGCTCTTCGGCGCGGGCGGTGAGGCCGTCCTCCTGCACGTAGTGCAGCACGGCGGCCTCGTGGATCTCGGCGACCTGTTCGGGTGCCTCGGCCTGCAGCAGCGGCAGGAGTCGGCGGCGGAGGTCGCCGCGGTGTTCGAGGGAGCCGTCGGCGGCGGGGCCGAGCAGGGTGGTCTCGCGGGCGAACAGGTCGAAGAGTTCGCCGGCCCGCAGGTCGTCGGGGACGTGCACGCCGCCGGGGCCGGCCAGGACGTAGCGCAGTACGGCGGGGGTGAGACGGCGGAGCACCAGGGCGGGGCGGGCGAGGCTGCGGACGTCGGGGTCCTCGATGCGGTCGAGGACGTGGCGGTGGAGGTGCTCGTGCAGTTCTCCCCCGGTGGTGTCCTTGCTGCCGATGAGGTCGGCGGCGAGGCGCAGGTCGAGCGGGTCGCCGCCGGCGGCGTCGACGACGGGGTCGACGACGGGGTCGACGACGGGGTCGAGGGCGGCGGGGCCGAGCAGCGCGCTCAGGTGGGCGCGGGCGGCGTCGCGGTCGAAGTCGGGCAGGTGGAGTTCGCGGGCGGGCAGTCCGGCGGGGACACGGCCGGCGAGGACGACCCGCAGGGCCGGGTTGGCGTCGGCGAGCAGGTCGAACATCCGCCGGAGTTCGGCGAGCACCTCGGGGCCCATGTCCTGGGCGGCCTCGAAGGTGTCGATCGCGAGCAGGACGGGGCCGTCGGGCAGTGCGAGGGCGAGCAGCCGGGCGAACTCGCGGTACAGCGACTCGCGTTCGGCGGGTGCGGTGAGCAGCCGGACGGAGGCGGTGAGGTGGTCGGTGGTGCCGCGGGCGGTGGCCGCGGAGTCGGCGTGGGCGGCGGCGAGGGTGTGCAGGTCGGGGGCGGCGGCGCGGGCGATCCACTTGTCGGTGAAGAACTCGGCGAGGGGCCGCAGTCCGGGGTGCTGGATGCGCAGTTGGCGGACGGCGTCGAGGAGCAGGGTGAGCGGTTCCTGCGGCAGCAGGCCGGGCCGGTCGAGGTCGATGTGGGCGAAGGGCAGCCGGGGGCCGGTGCTGCGGTGTTCGCCGTCGAGGATGAAGCGGGCGAGGACGGTTGACCTGCCGACGCCGTCGGGGCCCCCGATCAGCATCGGCCGGCGGTCGGTTCCGGCCATGTGCTCGGCGAGTTCGGCGAGGACGTCGGCGCGTCCGGCGACGTGGGTGCCGGCGAGACGGCGCAGCGGTTCGAGGAGTCGGCGGCGTTCGAGGTGGTCGGTGATCTCGGTGGCGCCGGGCAGGCCGGGGACGAGGCCGTCGAGCCATGCGGTGACCCGGGCGGTGGCGAGGAGTTCGTCGAGGTCCTGTTCGGCGGGGGGCGGGGCGGTGTCGGTGAGGTAGCGGGTGAGGGCGAGTTGGACGGGTCCCTGGGGGCGGTCGGGGTTGGTGTCGAGGGCGCGGCGGTGGGCGTCCGGGCCGGCCATCGCGGCGAGGGTGGTGCGGCGCAGGGCCTCGGGCAGGCGCCATTCGGGGCTGCCGTCGGCGCCGTGGACGGGTTCGCTGACGGCGAGGAGGGCCTGCAGGGCGGCGGCGTCGGGTTCGTGGCCGACCGGGCGGAGGGTGGCGGGGTCGTAGCAGGCGAGGACGGCGGCGGCCTGGCGGTATGCGTGTTCGGCGGGCGGGGGCGGGCCGGCCGCCGCGGCCGTCCTGCGGGTGAGCCGGTCGAGGCGTTCTTCGACGGTGGCGGCGGTGAGGCGGGTGCGGGCCGTGGTCATCGCAGGACCTGCCGGTCGAAGACGGCGTCGGCGGTGTCGCGGACGGCGTCGGGGAGCCGGCGGATCGCGGCGGCGCGGTCGTCGGGCAGTGCGGCGAGCAGCCGGTCGACGACGGTCTCGACGAGGGGCGGCGCGATCTCGGTGCCGAGGTCGGCGGCGAGCCGGCCGAAGAAGGCGCACAGGTCGCGGCGGTCGACGGTGCCGACGGGCTCGGTGAGGACGCAGTCGAGGACGCCGAGTGCGGGGCGGTCGTGGCCGAGCAGGAGGACGCGCAGTCCGGGGTGGCGGCCGCGGACGGCGGCGTCGGTGAGGTGGTCGATCAGGGCGGCGGTGTCGGCCTGCAGCGGCACGTGGTCGAGGCTGTCGACGACGAGCAGATGGGTGGTGCGGCCGGACGCGTCGTAGAGCCGGGCGACGAGCCAGTCGCACAGCCGGCGGGCCTGGTCGGCGCCCCGGGCGGGCGGGGCGGGGGTGGGTTCGGGCAGTTCCAGCTGGGCGGCGACGGAGCTCATCAGGTCGTGGGGGGTGCAGAGCCCGTCGGCCCATTCGGCGAGGTCGACGAGGACCGGTCGGAAGGTCCGCAGCTGCTGGGCGACGTGGCTGACGAAGTACCAGGTGTGGGACTTGCCGCAGGAACGGGGGCCGGTGACGAGCAGGACGCGGCTGCGGCTGTCGGAGACGAGGTCCTTGAGGTGGGTGCGGAGCAGGGTGCGGCCGAGGAAGAGCCGGCGGCCGAGCAGGTCGGCGGCGTACGGGTCCTCGGCTGCGGCGTCGCCCGGTCCGGCGGGCGCGGCCGGGACGGCGGTGAGCAGCCGTTCGGCGAGGGCGGCCACGGCGGGGAACCGGCCGTCGCGCAGGGCGCCGAGGAACTCCTCCAGCCGGCCGTCCCGTTCGGCCTCCTCGACGACCCGGTGGACGGTGGTGCGCAGGTCGGTGCCGGTGGTGGCCGGTCCGCGGCCGGTGGAGGACCACGCCCGTTCGAGGTCCTGCGGCGTGCAGTCGTTGACGACGACGTCCACGAGGCGCCGCCGGTCCGCGCCGGAGAGTCTCACCGTCACCGCCGCCGCGGGCGGCCCGGGCGGGTCCTCGGGGTCGCCGTACGCGGGGTCGCCGTACGTGGGGTCGAGGCCGTGGTGAAGGGCGGCGAGGGCGGCGAGGGCCTCCCGCGTCTGCGTTCCGGGCGTGGTCATCAGGGGTGCCCCCGGTCGGGGTGTGCGGTCCGGGTCCGGTCGGCCGGGCCGCGGGCGGGGTGCGCCGCCGTTCGGGCGGCGGGCCGGACGGTCAGGCGGCGATCCGGGCGCGGACGGGCGCGCGGACGGCCGGACGGGCGAGGTACTCGGCGGCGCCGTGGTGGTTGGCGCTGTCGTTGACCACCACGACGTCCTCGGTGAGGCTGCCCGGCTCGTACTCCGGGCGGACGGTGCGGCCCAGGGCGACCAGGTCGCGGGGGTCGTAGGCGTTCCGCCAGGCGGCGACGCCGGGCGGCACGGTGAGCGGGGCGGCGAGCCGGTCCCGGATCTCGGTGATGCCGAGCGGCGAGCCGATGGTGATCAGCAACGGCACTTCGCCCGGGTGGGTGCGCAGCACCTCGTAGGCGATCACCGAGCCGAGGCCGTGGCCGACCACGACGAGCGGCCCGTCGGCCTCCTCCAGGGCGGTCGAGGCGACCTTCTGGATCTGCTCGCGCATCCCGCCGGTGAAGTAGGCGTGGGCGTCCCTGTAGGCGTGCCGGGCGAGGACCTGGAAGGCCACGGTGCGGCCGAACCGAGGCAGCGGCAGCGCATCCGTGCCGGTGGCGGCGCCCGCTCCGGCGGAGAGGGCCTCGGCGGCGTACACCATGGCCCGCAGCCAGGGGTCGAGCGGCCCGGGGGCGGTGCTGCCCGGCACGGGCGCCGCGGTCTCGGCGCGGACGGCGGCGAGGAACTCCTCCGGCGGGGCGGGGGCCGACGGCCGGGCCGTCCTGGGCGCCGCGCCCGAGGGCGGCAGTTCGGTGACCCCGTCGTCGGGGACGGGTGCGGGCAGCGGCTCGTGGTGGCGCAGCGGCGCCCAGTACGCCATCCGGGAGAGCCCGCCCATCGGCCGGCCGAAGAGGGCGACGTCCCATTGCTCCTTCAACTGCTGCTCGGGCGGCTTGTTGCCGACCCCGTGCACGTAGACGATCGCTGGGCCCATGGCATGCCTCCGGCCGCTCGCTCTGCCTCCAGTGTCGGCCCCTTCGGCGGGGAGCTCAATCGCCCGCGGGCGGCCGTCTGCCGCACGCCGCGCCGATGGTGACGGTCCGTGGCCGACCTGAGGGCCCGGACCCGGCCGCCGGGTCCGGGTGACGGCCGGACGGGGTGACGGCCCGTGGCCGTCCGCCGGGGACGGGTCGCAGGCCGCCCGCGGGATCCCGGCTGACGGCGGGTCGGCCTGGGGGCCCGGGCCCGCCCGGAGTCGCCCTCGGTGACGGACGCCTCGGGCGGAGCGCACCGGACGGACGGTCGCGCTCGGTGTACGGCGGGCCCGCGGCGGGGGAAAATCGGTGTGCGGAGCGCCGCGGCCCGGCTAGGTTCGACGGGTGCCGGCCGACCGGTCGCACGCGGCACGGGTACGGAGGCGGGCAATGGCCGGGACGGACATCTCCGGGACGGGGCGCACCGCGCCCGGGGAGCTGCCGACGCTCGCCGGGCTGCTGGCCGGGCACCGCCCGCGCACCGCGCAGGAGGCCGCGGACCTCGCCCGGATCGCGCCGCTGGCGACCGCCGCCGACCCCTACGACCGCGCACGGCCGCTGCACGTGACCGCCTCCGCACTGATCGTGCACCCCGCCCGGCGGGAGGTGCTGCTGCGCTGGCACGAGCGCCAGCAGGACTGGCTGCAGGTCGGCGGACACGGCGATCCCGGCGAGGAGTTCCCGGGCGCGGTGGCGCTGCGCGAGGCCGAGGAGGAGACCGGCCTCGCCGACCTGGCGTTCTGGCCCTCGGCGGAGCTGCTGCACGTGGTCGTGCTGCCGGTGCCCGCCTCGGACCGCGAGCCGGCCCACGAACACGCCGACCTCCGCTTCGTACTCGCCACCGGGACCCCGGGGGCGGCCCGCCCCGAGCGGCCGGGCGCCCGGGTGCGGTGGCATGCGCTCGCCGAGGCGGCCGGGGCGGCCCGCGGCGAGGCCCTGCGGGAGTCGCTCGCCCGGCTGGGCACCCTGCTGGAGGACGGCTCCCCGGCCGCACCGGTGAGCTGACCGACCGTCACGGAACGGATGAGGTGGATGGGATTGCACGCCGACCAGGTGCTCGTCTTCGACGCCGACGACACGCTGTGGGAGAACAACGTGCTCTTCGAGCGCGTCATCGAGGGCTTCCTCGACTGGGTGGCCGGCGACCCCGCCGACCCCGCCGCCCGGCAGGCCGCCCGGGCGGTGCTCGACGCGGTGGAGGCGGCGAACGCGGCCACCCTCGGGTACGGCGCCGCCGTGTTCCGGCACAACCTGGCCGAGAGCCTCGGGCACGTGCGGGGCCGTTCCGTCACGGCCGAGGACCGGGACAGGATCGACCACCTGCTGCTGCCGCTGACCAGCCGCACGGTCGAGCTGATCCCCGGCGTCGCCGACACCCTCGCCGAGCTGGCAGGACGGCACCGGCTGCTGATGCTCACCAAGGGCGACGAGGCGGAGCAGCGGCGCAAGGTCGAGGCGTCCGCCGTCGCGCACCACTTCGGCGGGATCCACATCGTGGCCGAGAAGAACGTCGACACCTACCACCGGCTGGTCGCCGACCTCTCGCTCGTCCCCGACCGGACGTGGATGATCGGCAACTCCCCCAAGTCGGACATCGTGCCGGCCCGCCGGGCCGGCCTGAACGCCGTCTTCATCCCGCACGAGCACACCTGGGTGCTGGAGCACGAGGAGTTCGGCGCGCACACCGCCACCCTGGAGCTGGCGAGCTTCACCGAACTGCTCACCCACTTCTGAGCTCCCCGTTCGGCCGGCACGGGTTTGGCAGGCGTACGAACCGGCAAGTCGCCCGATATGGACGTTCACACCTTCTCCGGATCCAGGCGGTCTCCGCTCGCCGGATGGCTGGACGCACCGTCCGGCTGGGCCGCCCTCGACCCCGCGTCGGAGCGCCTGCACGGGATGCTCCAGCAGGTCCCGCAGCCCGTGCGGGACGCCCTGCACGGCGTCTGGCTCGGCCACCACCTGCACCCCGCGGTGGTCCAGCTCCCGGTGGGCTGCTGGCTCTCGGCCACCCTCCTGGACGCCGCCTGCACCTCCCCCGACGCGGCCCGCCGGCTCACCAGGATCGGCCTGATCGGCGTGGCCCCCGCCGCCTGGACGGGATGGGCCGACTGGTCGACGCTGACCGCCGAGCAGCGCCGCACCGGCCTGGTCCACGCCGTCGGCATCGTCGCCGCGGCCGCCCTGCAGGGCGCCTCGCTGGCCGCCCGCTGCCGCGCCGCCCGTACCGGCACGGCCCCCACCACGGGCCGTCTCCTCGGCCTCGCCGGCCTCACGGTCGCCGCCACGGCCGCCGCCCTCGGCGGCCACCTCGCCCACCACCAGGAGCCCGCCGACAGCCTCTGATCCCGTCAGAGCGTCCCGCCGGCCCGCGGGCGGGTGAGGCTCGTCGGCCCGTGCTCCGCACACCAGTCGCAGTCGCAGACCGTCAGGGCATTGGCCCGGCAGTGCGCCGTGGGCCGGTACACGGACGCGCACGGCCCCGGGTCGACCGGCGCACCGTCCGCGGGCAGCGTGCGCCGGCACCAGCCGCACCGGATCTCGGCCCCCGCCCCGGCCGCCCGGAGCCTCGCGGCCGCGGCGACCGCCCGCTCCAGGGCCGCCTCCGCCACCAGGCCCACCGGCGCGCCGTCCACCAGCTGCCTGCTCCGCCACGGGCTCGCCCCGGTCACCGCCCGCACCGCCTTCACCACCTCGATCCCGCGCTCCCCCACCCCGGTCAGGTGCACCGCGAAATCCGGATCCTCCACCGCAGCCCCTCCACAAGCCGTCCACCGGCCCCGAGTACATCCGGACTGCACCCGACCGTGCCACCCGATTTCGGTCGCCCGATGACACGGGGCGTCAGGGAGCCCGTCCGCCGACGGTAGCCTGGCGGATGCGGTGGGTGTCCGCCGCTCCGGCCCCACCGGACAGGAGACCAGCAGGTGAGCACGGCGCACGCGGGCCCCGGCGACTACAGCCGGGTGCCCAATCCGGAGCAGGCCCTGAAGTACGCGATCCAGCACATCGCAGGTGAGCGGGTCGAGATCATCGAGGGAGTCATCACCCCCGTGTCCCCCTCCTGGGCGCACGAGAGCGCCGTCGACCTGATCCGTGAGCAGATCGGCCCCCGGATGCGTGCGCTCGGCCTGCGCGCCGGTTCCGGCAACCTCGACCTGCCCGGCACAGAGAACTTCTACGTCCCCGACCTCGCCGTGGTGCCGGCCGCGTTGGCCAAAACCGAGGGTGCGCTGCTGCCGGACCAGACCGTGCTGGTCGTGGAGGTCACCTCCCCGTCCAACGGGGACACCGACCGGACCGCCAAGCGCCGCCGCTACGCCCAGTACGGTGCGCCGCTCTACCTGCTGGTCGACCGGCAGGAGCGGGTCTGCACGCTGTTCTCGCAGCCCGGGCGGCTCGGCTACACCCTCGTCGAGGGGCCCCGTCCGTTCGGGGTGCCGGTGCGGTTGCCGGCGCCGTTCGGCCTCGACCTCGACACCGCGGAGTTCTGACCGCGGCCGGGCCGAGCGGCGGCTGACAGTCGGGGCGGGCGGCGGTTGAATGGTGGTCGGGGCCCAGTGGGGGCGGAGGCAGGCATGGACGCGGCCGCGGTACTGGCCGATGCCAGGCGCTCGCACGGCGGGCACGCCTGGCGGGACGCCTGTGCGCTGTACGCCGCCGCGGACGGCGGGGAGCCGGACGGGCTCGGGGTCGCGGATCTGGAGGACTGGGGCGAGGCGGCGCAGCTGCTCGGCCGGGGCGAGGAGGCGTCGGCCGTCCTGCAGCGGGCCTACCTGGCGCGCGAGGGGGCCGCGGACGTCCGTGGTGCGCTGCGCTGTGCGTTCTGGCTGGCGGAGGTGCTGGCGATGCGCGGCGAGTTCGCGCACGCGGGCGGCTGGCTGGCGCGGGCGGGGCGGTTCGCCGGGTCGGGTCCGCCGTGCGCCGAGCAGGGGTTCCTGCTGGTGCGGGAGGCGGAGCGGCAGCTGCAGGAGGGCGAGCACGAGGCAGCGTTCGGGACGGCGGGGCGGGTCCTGGAGCTGGCGGGGCGGTTCGGGGACCGGGATCTGGCGGTGCTGGCGGCCCAGTTCCAGGGTGCTGCACGGATCGCGCAGGAGCGGGTGGACGAGGGTCTGGCGCTGCTGGACGAGGCGATGGTGGCGGTGACCGCCGGGGAGACCGGCCCGCGGGTGACCGCCTGGGTGTACTGCCTGGTGATCGCGGCCTGCCAGGACCTGCAGGAGTTGCGCCGGGCCCGCGAGTGGACGCTCGCGCTGGACGCCTGGACGGACGCGCTGCCGCAGTTCGAGGGCGGGTACTCGGGGATCTGCCTGGTGCACCGCTCGGAGCTGCTGCGGCTGGTGGGCGACTGGGCGAACGCGGCCGTGCAGGCGCGGAGCGCCTGCGAGCGGCTGACCCGCGGCTTCGGGGAGTTCCTCGCGGGCGGCGCCTTCTACCAGCTCGGCGAGATCCACCGGCTGCGCGGGGAGTGGGCGCGGGCCGAGGAGGCGTACCGGCAGAGCGGGCGGTACGGCTGCGACGCCCAGCCGGGGCTGGCGCTGCTGCGGCTGGCCGGGGGCCGGCCGGAGGCGGCGGCGGGCGGTGTGCGGCGGGCCCTCGCGGAGGCGCCGGACCGGTTGGCCCGGGCCCGGCTGCTGCCCGCGCTGCTGGAGGTCGCGCTGGCCGTCGACGGCACGGCGGAGGCCCGGGCGGCCGCCGAGGAGCTCGCCGAGATCGCGGGGACCTTCCGGCGGCCGGCCCTGGACGCGCAGGCCGCGCAGGCGCGGGCGCCGGTGCTGCTCGCCGGGCGGGCCCCGGACGGGCCGCCCGCCGGGACGCCCACGGGGGCCCAGCCGGAGGCACTGACACAGGCGCTGACGCAGGCCCGCCGGGCCTGGCGGCTGTGGCGGGACCTGGACGTGCCGTACGAGACGGCCCGGGCCCGGGTGCTGGTGGCGCGGGCCTGCCGGGCGCTCGGCGACGAGGACACCGCGGCGGTGGAACTGGACGCGGCGGCGGCCGGGTTCGCCCGGCTGGGCGCCGGGCCGGACCTGGCGCTGGCCCGGGCGGCGGCGGCCGGCCGGGCAGGCGACGGGCCCCCGGACGGTAGGGGCACGACGGAGGCACCCGCCGGGCTGACCCCGCGCGAGGTGGAGGTGCTGCGGCTGGTCGCCGGGGGCGGCAGCAACCACGCGATCGCCCGGGAGCTCCACCTCAGCGAGCGGACGGTGGCCCGCCACATCAGCAACATCCTCGGCAAGCTGGACGCCGGCTCCCGGACGGCCGCCGCCGCGTACGCCTTCGAACACGGCCTCGCCGGCGCCCGCACTCCGGGCCACTGAGGCCCCCGGCTCGGCGAGGTCTTCGGGCCGGTGCGGCCCCTCGGCCGTCTGCGCACATCTGCCCATCCGCCACGGCCCGGAACACATGGTTCTGCCGATGTGCCGCCCCGGCCCCGCGGCCTAGCGTCGGAGTACGGCGAACGGCCCCGGAAGGCGGCGACGACCGTGGCACTCCACGCACAGACACCTGCCGACGCACCGGCCCGGACGGGCGTCCCCGCGCCCGTCCCCGTCCCCGCCCCCGCCCCCGCACAGGCGGGCCGGGCGGCGACGGCCCTCGGGGCGGCGCTGGCGGAACGCGGCGAGCACGCCGCGGCCGAACGTGCGCTGCGCCGCGCGGTCCGCTGCTGCACGGCGGCGTACGGCCCGGACGACCCGCGGCTGGCGGTGCCGTTGCGGGCGCTCGGCGCGGTCTGCGTCGCCCGCGGCCGGTTGGCCGAGGCCGAGGCCCTGCTGAACCGGGTGCTGGTGCTGCTCGCGGGGCCGGGGGACGGAACGGAGGAGGAGTCATGAACGGGGAACGGCACGAGACCGTGGTCATCGGCGCGGGGCAGGCGGGGCTCGCCGTCGGTCAGCAGTTGGCCCGGCGTGGTCGGGAGTGCGTGATCCTGGACGGCAGCGTTCGGATCGGCGACAACTGGCGCTCGCACTGGGACTCGCTGCGGCTGTACAGCCCGGCCCGCTACGACGGGCTGCCCGGGATGCGCTTCCCCGCACCCGGCTGGTCCTTCCCCGGCAAGGACCAGGTGGCGGACTACCTGGAGGCGTACGCGGAGCGGTTCGACCTGCCGGTGCGCACCGGTGTCCGGGTCACCCGGCTCTCCCCCGCGGACACCGGAGACACCACCGGTGCCGGGAGCACCGGAGGCACCGGAGGCACCGGCAGCCTCGACGGGGCCGGTGGGTGGGTGGTGGAGACCGACCGGGGCCGGCTGCTCGCCGAGAACGCCGTGGTCGCCACCGGCACCTTCGGCCGCGGCCCGTACGTCCCGCCCTTCGCGCCGCAGCTCGATCCGCGGATCCTGCAGCTGCACTCCTGCGAGTACCGCAACGAAGGCCGGCTGCGCGACGGGCCGGTGCTGGTGGTCGGCGCCTCGCACTCGGGTGCGGACGTGGCGTACGAGGTGGCCGGGCGGCACCGGACGGTGCTGTGCGGGCGGGAGACCGGGCAGATCCCGCTCACGCTGGAGGCGAGGTCGACGCGGCTGGCGTTCCCGGTGCTGTGGCAGATCGCCGACCGGGTGCTCACCACGGGCACGCCGTTCGGACGGCGGATGCGCGAGGAGGTCCGCACGCACGGCGGGCCGCTGCTGCGGGTGAAGGCGGCCGACCTGGCGCGGGTCGGGGTGGAGCGGGTGCCGGAGCGGATGACCGGGGTGCGGGACGGCATGCCGCTGCTCGACGGCGGACGGGTGGTCGAGGTGGCCAACGTCGTCTGGTGCACCGGCTTCCGGCAGGACTTCGACTGGATCGACGCGCCGGTGACCGGCCCTGACGGCTGGCCGCGGGAGCACCGCGGCGTGGTCGGGGACGCGCCCGGTCTGTACTTCTGCGGTCTCGCCTTCCAGCGGGCGTTCAGTTCGATGCTGATCGGCGGCGCCGGCAAGGACGCCGCGGTGGTGGCGAAGCACATCGCCGCCCGCGAACGCCGCCTGCACCGGGCCGACCGCCGGGAGCACGTCCTGACCGCCGCCTGAGGGCCGCGCCGGACGGGCAGGGGGCCGGACGGGCTGGGGGCCCGGACAGGCCGGGCGACCCGGACGCGGGCAACGGGCGGAACGGGCTTGACGCGAAAGATACTAAGCGCGCATAGTATTCCTCATGAGGAAGCTCGCCACGGCACAGACCGTCTCCACCGCCCACCCGTCCGCCTTCTTCGCCCGCTGGGCCGACATGGCCACCTGGCCCGAGTGGAACACCGACACCGCCTGGGTCCGCCTGGACGGCCCGTTCGTCGAGGGCGCCACCGGCGTACTCAAGCCGAAGGGCGGCCCCAAGGTGCCGTTCACCGTCGCGAAGCTCGTCCCCGGCAGGGAGTTCACCGACGTCTCCCGGCTGCTGGGCGCCCGGCTGACCTTCCGTCACCTGGTCGAGCACACCGAGCAGGGCGGCACCCTGGTCAACGTCGAGGTCACCCTCGACGGCCCGCTCGCCGCCCTGTGGAACGCGATCCTCGGCAAGGACATCCGGGCCGGCCTCCAGCAGGACCTCGACCGGCTCGCCGCCACCGCCGAGGCCGACAGCGCGGTGACCGCCGCATGAGGGCCTGGCTCGGCGTCGTCTGTCGCGACCACGTCCTGCGCGGCACCGGGCTGGGCATCGCCCAGCTCAACCACGGCCGCCGGGACGCGGTCGCCCGCCTGGCGGCCGGCGACTGGCTGGTCTACTACTCGCCCCGGACGAGCCTCGCCGGCGGCCGCCCGCTGCGCGCCTTCACCGCCATCGGCACGGTCGCCGACGAGGAGGTGTGGCAGGCCGACGAGGGCGACTTCAAGCCCTGGCGGCGGCGGGTCGACTACCTGCCCGGCGCCGCCGAGGCACCGCTCGCCCGGTTCGACGGCACGCTCGACCTGACCTCCGCCCCCGACTGGGGGTACCGGCTGCGCCGCGGCCTGGTCGAGCTGACCGCCCACGACCTGGCCCTCGTCCGGGCCGCCATGGTCACCGCATGACCGACCACCCGCCGCGCCTGGCCAGCGGCTTCACCGAACCCGACGAGAGCCCCGGCCTGCTGCTCTGGCAGGTCACCAACCGCTGGCAGGCAGCCCAGCGCACCGCCCTCAAGCCGTACGGGCTGACCCACGTCCAGTTCGTCCTGCTCGCCTCGCTGAGCTGGCTGCAGGCGGACGGGCCGGTCACCCAGAAGCACCTCGCCGACCACGCCGCCACCGATCCGATGATGACCTCCCAGGTCCTGCGCGCCCTGGAGTCCCGCGGACTGGTCCACCGGCTGCCGCACCCGCACGACCGCCGCGCCCGCGCCCTCGCCCCCACCGACGAGGGCCGCGCCCTCGCCGACCGCGCCGTCGCGGCCGTCGAGGCCTGCGACCGCGCCTTCTTCGAACCGCTCGGCGCCGACGCCGCCGCCTTCAGCGCCGCCCTGCGCACCCTCCGCAGCGCGAAGGGGCAGCCGGGCGAAGCGGGCTGAGGGGCGGCCACCTGCGGGGCTGCGCCCCCGACGCGGGGTGTCGCCGGCGGCCCGTACCATCGGGGGCATGCTCACCGTTGCCACCTGGAACGTCCTGCACCGCGTCCACGCGGAGAACTGGAGCAGTGACGTCCTCGACCGGTGGCCCGAGGAGGCACCGCGGATCGCCGCCGTCACCGCCCGGGTCGCCGCGCTGACCGAACGGGTGGTGGCGCTGCAGGAGGTGAGCGGCGACCAACTCGCCTCGATCCGGGCCGCGTTGCCCGCCGGCCGGAGCATCCACACGCTCGACTACCCGCGGATCCCGACACCGCGCCGCATCCCCACCCTGCTGGCAGACCGCAGCGAGCACCTGGTGCTGCTGGTCGACGGGCCGGGCGAGGTGGTGGCCGCCGAGGCCTTCGCGGAGGACCGCGGCAAGGGGCTGCTCGCCGTCCGCACGGCGGGCCTGCTCGTCGTCGCGACCCACGTGAGCACCGGCCCCCGCCGGCCCGGCCAACTCGCCCGGCTGGCGGAGGTGGTGGCCGCCACCGCGGACGGCCCGGCCGTCCTGTTGGGCGACTTCAACGCGGACCGGACGACCGTGGCCGCCGAACTCGGCCCCGGCTTCGCCGTCGCCGAGCTCCCGCCCGGCGCACCGCCGACCAGACCGCGCGAGACCGGCGCGGAGAAGTCCCAGTGGATCGACCACGTGGTGGTGCACGGCCTCGACAGCCGCGGCGCCGTGGTCGAGGACGTCGCCGGCCTCTCCGACCACAACCCCGTCCGCGCCGAGGTCGTCCCCGGAGCCGACCCCGGACCTGCCGACCCCGGACCTGCCGAGCGGAACGACACGTCGCCGATGTGAGGCCGACGTGAGGTCGCCGTGACGCCGACGGGGCGTCAGGACCGGCTCCACGGACGGTGACAGGAGGGCACATGGCACCGCAGGACGGGGTGGCGGGCTTCTACGACGGGCTCGCCGCCGGCTACCACCTGATCTACGCCGACTGGGAGGCGGGCATCCGGCGGCAGGGCGCCGCCCTGGACGCGCTGCTCACCGACCGCCTCGGGTCCGGCCCGGCGGACGTGCTCGACTGCGCCTGCGGCATCGGCACCCAGGCGATCGGGCTGGCCCTGCGCGGCCACCGGGTGGTCGGCTCCGACCTCAGCGCGGTGGCGGCGGCCCGGGCGGCACGCGAGGCGGCGGTCCGCGGCACGGAACTGCCCACCGTCGCCGCCGACATGCGCCGGCTGCCGTTCGTGCGGGGCCGGTTCGACGCGGTCGTGTGCGCGGACAACTCGCTCCCCCACCTGCTGACCGCCGGGGACGTCCGCGCCGCGCTGGACGCGATGCGGCGGGTGCTCCGCCCGGGCGGCCTGCTGCTCGTCAGCACCCGCCCGTACGACGAACTGCGCCGCACCCGGCCCACCGGGACGCCGCCGCAGGTGGTCGAGGCCGACGGGGTCCGCACCACGACCTTCCAGCGGTGGCACTGGCACGAGGACGGCGAGCACTACGACCTCGACATGGTGCAGGAGCGCAGCGGCCCGGACGGGGTGCGCACCCAGGTCCGGCACGCCGTGTACTGGGCGCTCACCCGGGAGCAGCTGACCGGGCTGGTGCTCGACGTGGGCTTCGTCCGGCCGGCCTGGGCGGAGCCGGCGGCGAGCGGGTTCTTCCAGCCGGTGCTGACCGCGGTCGCCCCGTGAGCGGGTCCGTCCGGCCCGCGGGGTTTGCCGGCCGCGGATCGAGCCAGACGCCCGGCAGGGCAGGCCCGCGCTCCTGACCCGCGGGCCGCCCGTCTGCGTCCGGACCCGGCCCGGGCGTTCCCTGGCGGGCCTTCCCGAGCGGGCAGCCGGGTCCGGCGGCAGCCAGCGGCTGCCGCACCGAGGATGGGGAGCATGGCAGAGCAGCAGCCACCCGCGGACGGCCGCGACGAGACCCCGGAGGAGCGGGCGGACCGGCTCTGGACCGAACTGCTCCAGGAGGTACGGGTCGCGCAGACCGGTGCCCAGATCATGTTCGGATTCCTGCTGACGGTGGTGTTCACCGAGCGGTTCACCACGCTGCACGGCTTCGACCGGGCCCTCTACGTCGGGGTGGTGACCCTCGGCGCCGTCGCCACCGGCACCCTGATGGCTCCGGTCTCCTACCACCGGCTGCTGGCCGGGCGGCACGTCAAGCCGCGCATGGTCGCGGCCGCCGCCCGGATGGTCTCGCTCGGGGTGGTCCTGCTCGGCCTGAACGTCGGCGCGGCCCTGTTGCTGCTGCTCAAGGTCGCCGGCCTCACCTGGGGCGCCTGGGTGATCGCGGGCGCCGTGCTGGCGTGGTTCGCGGTGTGCTGGGTGCTCGTCCCGGTCGCGCTGCTGCGCCGCTCCGGTCCCCGGCGGCGCTGAGCACGCCAGGGCAGGGCAGAGCGCAGGGCGGCCCCTCACCTCAGCGACACCTCAAAGCAGTAGTGACACCGTGTCGCAGCAGCAGTGACACCATGTCGCAACAGCGACACGGTGTCACCCTGGACCGGACGGGTGAACGGTCGGGTCAGGTGTCCCGCTCCGGCGGCTGCGCGGTGTCGCGGCCGTCCTGGTGGTGGCGGTCGAACCGGTCGTGGCGGTGCGGCCAGTGCCGGTGGCGCCGCGGACGGCTTTCGTGCCGCTCGTGCGGCCTGCGCAGGGTCTCGGGCGGCGGCCCGGGGTTCACCGGGACGGTGCGCGCGGCACCGGTGGCGGGATCGTGCGGACGCAGTTCGGGCGGGCCGGGATTGACGGGCATGGCAGCCTCCTTCACCCCCCTCCACTGTGCGCCTGCCCGGGCCGCCCGGCCACAAACGGACGCCCGGCGCTCCCGGGGTGTGGCGCGGGTACGGCCGGGCAGACGCCGGTCACGGGGCCGGCCGGCCAAGGCCGGGTCCCGATGGAGGTGAGCGGCCGTGCCGTCCACGACCGGTGGGCCCCGGCAGGCGCTGTCCCGGGTGTCCGCGCCACTGCTGGCGTTCCTGACCGCCCTGTTCGCGTTCTGGGCGGTGGCCGCCGGGGACGACGCCCCGGCCGCCCGCGCCGTCCCGGCCGCCCTCGCGCTGGCCTTCGGGGTGCTCGCCGTACTGGCCGCGGCCCATCCGCTGGTGTTCGTCCGCCGCCGTCGGCGCAGGCCCGGGGGCCACGGCTGACCACGCGCACCGGCGCCGCGGTTTCGTGCCGGGCAGCCCGGTGAGACGTTCGGGGAACGGCCCGAACGCGAACACGGAGGAAGGTGGCCGACATGACCGGTCTGCAGGGCAGGACGGTGGCATTCCTGGTGGCGCCGAAGGGCGCGGAGCAGGTCGAGCTGACCTCGCCGTGGGAGGCGGTGGAGCGGGCCGGCGGCACACCCCGGCTGGTGTCCACCAAGAGCGGGACGGTCCAGGCGTTCGAGCACCTGGACCCGGGCGACACCTTCCGGGTGGACGCGGTGGTCGCGGACGTCTCCGCGGCGGACTTCGATGCCCTGGTGCTGCCCGGCGGCGTCGCCAACCCGGACTTCCTGCGGATGGACCCGCGGGCGGTGGGCTTCGTGCGCGGCTTCTTCGACCTGCGCAAGCCGGTCGCGGTGATCTGCCACGGCCCGTGGACGCTGATCGAGGCGGACGCCGTCCGCGGCCGCACCCTCACCTCCTGGCCGAGCCTGCGCACCGACCTGCGGAACGCGGGCGCCCACTGGGTCGACCGCGAGGTCTCCGTCTGCCACGACGGCCCCAACACCCTGGTCTCCAGCCGCAAGCCCGCCGACCTGCCGGCCTTCGAGCGCACGCTGGTCGAGGAGTTCGCCCGCACCCCGGCACACGCCTGAGGCCCGGCACTCCGCCCGACCCGTCACACCGACGGGTCGGGCGAAACGCCGGGTCGGTCAGGGCATCGGGACGGCGTGCAGGCAGACGTGGGCGCCGGGGCAGCCCGCCAGGGGCTCGGCGACGCCCGCGGCCGTCACCTGGACGAGCAGGGTTCCGGACTCGTCGGCGTACACCGGGCGCCCGTCGGGGCCGAACGTCCCGGTCGGGGTGACGATCACGACCTGGGGCGGGGCGTGGGTGCCGGGGGCAGTGGGCAGGGTCACGGCATAGCCCTCGGTGGGGGGCATGGCGCACCTCCTGGGGGTGCCCTGCGTCTGGACGGCCTGGCCGTCCGCGAAACCCGTCCCACCGGCGCCGTCCACCGTCCCACCCTCCCACCGGCCCGGCGGACCGGCGGACCGGCGGCCCGGCGGACGGCGCCCGTGCCGGGTTCGGTCCTCTTCAGTCCTCGTCGTCGGCGGGGTCGGCCGCCGCGTCGGCCTCCTCGCCCGGCTCCTGGTCGTCGGGCGGGGGCGGGCCGCCCTCCCCGGTCATCCGGGCACCGGGGGTGTCGGTGGGCGGCCAGGCGTCGTCGGGGTGCTCGCGCCCGGTGCCCGACGGCTGGCTGCGGGAAGGCTGGGTGGTCATGGCCGGTCCTCCTCGGTGCTGTTCCTCCACTGGTCGTCGGCGGCCTCGCCGGGTGTCCGGCGGTGCCGCCCGTCACCGCGCGCCTGCCCGCCCGGGGCCCGTCCAATCGCGGCCGGGCGCAGGCGCGGCGGCGGCAGGGTTGGCCCCGGCGGCAGGGGGTAGCCGCCGGGGTAGGGGGACCCGCGAGCCCGGGTCGTGCAGCCCGGTCGGCTGCGCATCGGCGCGGGCCGTCGGACCATGGACGGGGCGCCCGGCCCGGAGGCCGGTGTTCCGCCCGCGTGACGGCCGGTGCTGCGTGACGACCGGTCTCCCGCCCCCGTGACAAGGAGGACGCCATGACCGTCCCCGTTCCTCCGGGACCGGACGTCGGACCGGTGCCCGACCCGGCACCCGTCCCTCCCCCGCCCGTCCCCGTGCCTCCGGTACCGCCGGGGCCCGAGCCGGTGCCCCCGGGACCGGCCCCGGTGCCGCCCTCCCCGCCCGGTCCCGGGCCCGACCCGGTGCCGCCGGATCCGGTTCCGCCGGTACCCGGCCCCGAGCCGGTGCCGCCGAACCCGCAGCCCGTCCCGGCTGGTGGTCCGGCAGGTGGCTTGGCCGGTGGTCCGGCAGGCGGTTCGGTCGGCGGCTCTGCGGCCCCGGCGAGAGGTCCGGTCCGGTGACGGCCGGGGCCCGCCTCCGCCGGGCGCTGGAGGTGCCGACGGTGGGGGTCGAGGAGGAGTTCCTGCTCGTCGACCGGCACTCGCGGCTGCCCGTCGGCCGCGCGCCCGGTGTCGTCAAGGAGGCTTCGGACGTGCTCGGCGAGCGGGTGCAGACCGAGTTCTTCACCTCGCAGGCCGAGGTGTGCACCCGCCCCGCCCGGAGCCTGCCGGAGTTGCGCGCCGACCTGGTGCACCTGCGGGCGGTGCTGCGGGAGGCGGCCGCGGGCGCGGACTGCCGCCCGGTCGGCACCGCGATGCCGGTGATCGCGGACGGGCATCCGCCGGCGATCACCGACTCGGCGCGGTACCGGCGGATCAGCGAGCACGTCGGTGCGGTGGCGACCAGCCCGGAGGGCCTGGTCTGCGGCTGCCACGTGCACGTCGGCGTGCCGTGCCGGGCGCGGGCGCTGGCACTGAACAACCGGATGCGGCCGTGGCTGCCGATCGTGCAGGCGCTGGCAGTGAACTCGCCGTTCAGTGCGGGCCGGGACACCGGTTACGCGAGCTGGCGGCACGCCTTCTACCGGCGCTGGCCGACGGTCGGCCCGGCGCCGCGGCTGGACGAGCCCGGCTACCGGGCGACGGTCGGCGGTCTGCTGGACGCCGGGGTGATCCTCGACACCGCGATGATCTACTGGTACTCGCGGCCGTCCGAGCACGTCCCGACGTTGGAGGTCAGGGTCGCCGACACCAACGCGGACGTGGACACCACGCTGCTGGTGGCGGCGCTGGTGCGCGGACTCGCCACCACGATGCTGGCCGAGCTCCCGGAGGACCCGGTGGCGGCCGGTCCGGCCGGGGCGGGGGCCGACACCACGGCGATGATCGACGCCGCGCACTGGTCGGCCGCGCTCTGCGGCATCAACGGCAACGGGGCGGACCCGGTGACCGGCCGCGTCGCACCGATGCGGCACCTGGTGGACCTGCTCGTGGAACGCGCCCGGCCGGGCCTGGAGGCCGCCGGGGACCTCGGCACCGTCCGCCAGCTGCTGGCCGGCCTGTGCACGGCCGGCACCGGCGCCGACCGGCAGCGGGCCGCCTTCGCCCGGCGCGGCCGGTACGGCGACGTGGTGGACGAACTCGCCGCGCTGACCGCCGGGGCCTGAGGGCCCGGGACCCGTAGGACCCGCCGGGCGGCGGGTCCTGCGGGTCGGTGCGGACGGCGATCAGACAGGTGTCGTCGTCGGTGTCCGAGCGGCTGTGCTCCAGCAGGGTGTCGAGCCAGCCGCCGAGGTCGGGTCCGGGTGCGCCGGCCGCCACCAGCAGCTGGCGCAGCGACTCCTCGTCGGCGGTGCCGCGCTGCTCGACCAGCCCGTCGGTGTAGAGCAGCAGCACGTCCCCGGGGTCCAAGGGCAGGACCTGTTCCTCGTACGGGGCGTCGGGGGTGGCACCGAGCAGCAGGCCGCGGGGCAGCGGCAGCACCCGGGGCCGGCCGGCCCGCAGCAGGACGGGCGGCGGGTGCCCGGCGCGGGCCCAGTGCAGGGTGCGGGTGTGCGGGTCGTAGCGGGCGCAGACCGCGGTGGCGGTGGCCGGGTCGGGCAGCGCCAGGGCGGTGAGGTTGAGCCAGTGCAGCAGCCGGGCGGGGCCGGCACCGGTGACGGCGAGCCCGCGCAGCGCGTTGCGCAGTGCGACCATCCCGGTGGCCGCCTCGACGCCGTGCCCGGCGAGGTCGCCGACGGAGAGCAGGGCGCCGCCGTCGGGCAGCGGCAGGACGTCGTACCAGTCCCCGCCGACCCGTTCGCGTTCGACGGCGGGCCGGTAGCGGACGGCGGCGTGCAGCCCGGTGCTGTCCAGCGGCGGCGGTTCGGGCGGCAGGATCGCCTCCTGGAGGCGCAGGGCGAGGCGGTGCCGCTGGGCGGCCTCCAGCTCGCTGTCGGCGAGGCGTTCGCGGGTGGCGGCGAGGGCGACCTCGGTGCGGTGCTGGTCGGAGACGTCCTGGCCGGCGCCGCGGACGAGCACCACCCGGCCGGCGGGGTCGGTGACGGGTTCGGCGACGATCCGGGCGTAGCGGGCGGGCCGGTCGGGCGGCAGCAGCCGGAAGACGGCGGAGGCGGCCCGGCCCTCCTCCAGGACGGTGCGGGTGAGCCGCTGGACGGCCCGGCGGTCGTCGGGGTGGACGTGGGCCGGGAGGGCGGCGAGCGGCACGGGGATGGCGTCGGGCGGCAGGCCGTGCAGGGCGAACATCCGCTCGTTCCACAGGACGTCGCCGCTGACGAGGTCCTCCTCGAAGCCGCCGACCCGGGCCAGCCGCTGGGCGGAGTGGACGAGGCCGACGAGCCGGGCGTCGGCGTCCTCGACCTGCCAGCTGACCAGGAGGTGGCCGTCGGTGCGGGCGGCTCCGATCCGGGCGACGACCGGCAGCCGGGACAGGTCGTCGGCGAGGAAGGTGAGCACGAACCGTTCGCGGACGGGTTCGCCGGTGGCGAGCACGGCGAGCAGGCGGTCGAGCATGCCGCGGGTGCTGGCGAGCGGGTAGGACTCCAGCAGGGTGCTGCCCTCGATGCGGTGCCGCGGGCGGCCGGCCGGGTCGCGGAAGCGGTGGTTGGTGCGCAGGATGCGGAAGTCGGCGACCTCGCCGTCGCGGCCCTCCAGCGGGGCGAGCAGCAGTGCCGGGTCGAGGACGGCCTCCAGCGCCGCGGTGTCCGGGCCCGGCGGTTCGGGCCGCACGGCCGGGGGCGCGGTGTCGACGGTGACGGCGAAGACCTCCGCGAGGGCCCGCAGCCGGGCGGGGGCGGCGGTCGGCAGCGGGGGCGGGGCTTCGGCCCAGCCGAGTTCGAGGACCCCCAGCAGGCGGCCGCGGCGGCGCATCGGCAGGGCGAGCCGGTACGGCGCGGTGTCGCGGCCGACGGTGGGCAGGCCGGTGGCGGCGGGCCCGCCCTCGGGCCACGGTCCGGTGCCGCTGCGGGCGGCGTGCCGGGCCGGGGTGTCGACGTCCGGCGGGACGTGGCGCCAGGCGCGGGCGTCCTCGGGGGCGAGGCCGGCGTGGCCGAGCAGGGTGAGGCCGCCGCCCGGTTCGGCGCCCCAGATCACGGCGAGGTCGGCGGCGGGCAGGTCGGCGGTGCGGTCGAGCAGGGCGCGGGCCGCGGTGTCCGCCTCGGTG
>NZ_BAAALD010000092.1:0-30659 GCF_039528095.1 Kitasatospora arboriphila | reverse complement strand
GCCGGGAGGGTCCCCCCGCCGGGCCGCGGAGGCGCCGGCACCGTCCGCTGCCGGTGGCTGGTGGACGCCACGGGGCGGCGCCGGGCGGTCGCCGCCCGCTGCGGGGCCGCCCGGCGGCACACGGACCGCCTGGTCGCCACCCTGCTGGAACTCCCGGCCCGGTCACCGGCCGGGCCCTCCTCCCCGACCGGGTCCTCCACACCGGTCGAGTCCACGTCCCTGGTCGAGTCCGCGGCGGACGGCTGGTGGTACACCGCCCCGCTGCCCACCGGCGGCCGGCTGGTCGCCCACTTCACCGACGCCGACCTCGGCCCGCCCCCGCCGGGGGACCGTGACGCCGTCGACCGGCTGCTCGGCACCACCCGGTACGCCGCCGAACGGGCCGCGGCGCATCCCCCGGGCGAGGGCCGGCCCCGGCGGGCGCCCGCACACTCCTCGCACCTCGACACCCCGACCGGCGACGGCTGGACGGCGGTCGGCGACGCCGCCGCCGCGTTCGACCCGATCTCCTCGCAGGGCGTCCTCACCGCCCTGCACACCGGCACCACCGCCGCGCTGGCCGTCCATGCCCGCCTCGACGGCGACACCACCGCCCTCGACGCCTACCGCCGGAACGTCGACGCCCTGGTCGCCGCGTACCGGCGCAACCACCGCACGGCGTACGCGGCGGAACGCCGCTGGGCCGACCGGCCCTTCTGGCGCCGCCGCCACGCACCGACCGGGCACCCACCGACCGGCCCCCCGCCCACCGGGCACCCACCGACCGGGCACCCACCGACCGAGAGGACATCCGCATGACCACCCGTCACCACCACGAGCACGAGGACCCGTCTGTCCACTCCTTCATCCTGTCCGGCCGGGACACCGTCTTCGGCTACCACCTGGCGATGTTCGGCATGGCCGAGCACCGCTACCAGGTGGTGCTGGAGTACCGGCTGCCGAACGACGTCGTCGACATCTACCTCAAGGACCGCGCCGACCACCCGGAGAGCTGGCACGCGGTGCGCAACACCGAGGACATGGTGCTGCCCCCGATCGGCGACGGCACGGTGACCGAGTACCCGGCCCGGCTGGACCGGGTCACCCAGACCGGCAACGGCGAGGACCGGGTGTGGGAGCCGATCTCGGGCGGGTTCACCGCGTGCATCGAGCGGGTGCTGACCTTCCGCCGCTTCAGCGAGGAGGACTTCCCGGCCCACCTCACCTATCTGGTCTACGGCCGCGGCGACGAGGCCCACATCGCCCACCGCCTGGTCAAGCGGCCGCACTACGAGCAGATCATCAGCCTCCAGCGGGTGCCCGAGGGCGTCACCCAGGCCGACCTGGCCGGGGCCGTCGAGCTGAGCATCCCGGCGGTGCCCGACGGCGGCCACGGCGGCCTTCCGTGGACGACCCGGCCGCTGCCCGACCGGACCTACCCGGCCCTGCTCCACCGCGACCCGGCCCGCCCGACGCCGATCACGCTCACTCTCGGCGACGAACGCTGGTGGAACATCACCACCCTGAACGCCTGATCCCGGGGCGGGCCGGAGCCCCCCTCCGGCCCGCCTCCGCCGTCGTTCCTGAGAGCCCTCTCTGCGCATCAACTCAGGCTTAAGAGAGGGTTAAGGACCGAGCCTTCCGACGAAACCGCAGGTCAGAGCCCTGTCATGGTCGTTGCATGACATTGCCATGACGGTTGCCGCTCCGTAATATTCAGGCCCACGGGCGACACCGCTCCACGCCTGAGAGCGCTCTCACCGTCCGGACCGCCATTTCCGGCGCACCGTACGGCAGTTGCCTCCCCCGCTCCCCCACCCGACCCGCGGAGAACGGAACCCCCACTCATGACGCCTCGTCACCAGCGCCCGATATCACGCCGCAAGCTCCTCGCCGCCACTGCGGGCGTGGCCCTCACCGTGCCCGCCGCGGTGACCTGGCTGCAGTCCAGTGCCGGCGCGTCGACCTCGGTCACCCTGCCGCTGGACCTGGTCAACACCACCGGGAACAACACCGTCTACGCCTACGTCCTCGGCCGCGACCCCGCCGCGGGCGGCAACTGGGCTTTCGTGCAGGCGAACGGCAGCAGCCTGTACCACCCGCCGTCCCCGGCCAACGACCAGACGCCGCTGGGCGTCGACTGCGCCATCGCGCTCAACGGCTCCGGCGCCGGCCCCCGCCGGGTGACCCTGCCGCGCCTGGACAGCGGCCGCATCTACTTCGCCGTCGGCTCGAAGCTCACCTTCCTGATGAACCGCGGCGGCGGCCTCGCCCTTCCGTCGGTGAGCAACCCGTCCGACCCGAACATCGACATCCGCCACGACTTCTGCGAATTCACTTTCAACAACGACCAGTTGTACGCCAACATCACCTTCGTCGACATGGTCGGCCTGCCGATCTCCTTCCAGCTGGAGACCGGTCAGGGCACCCAGAACGTGCGCGGCCTGCCCGCCGACGGGCTCTCCCGGGTCGCGAGCGCGCTGCGGGCGCAGTCCGCGGCCGACGGCAGTGACTGGAGCCGACTGATCGTCAGCAAGAACGGCGCGGACCTGCGGGTGCTCAGCCCCAACCTGGCGATCCGCGGCAACAGCGCACTGTTCAAGGGCTACTTCGACAGCTACGTCGACCAGGTGTGGACCAAGTACCGCACCACCGACCTCAAGATCGACACCCAGTTCACCTGGGGCACCGTCACCGGCCGGGTGAACGGCGACACGCTGACCTTCCCCGGCGTCGGCAGCTTCGCCCGGCCCTCCACCCTGTCGATCTTCTCCTGCAGCGACGCACCCTTCACCACCGGCAACGACGAGATGGGCAACCTGAGCGCCCGACTCGCCGCCGCCTTCAACCGCACCACCCTGCTGGACAACCCGAACCAGCCGACCGCCGAGAACCCGTCGGCCTTCTACACCAAGCCGCGCACCAACCACTACGCCCGGATCCTGCACAGCACCACCCCCGACGGTCTGGGCTACGCCTTCCCGTACGACGACGTGCACCCGTCCGGGGTGGACTTCGAGGGCAAGGTGCAGTCCGGCAGCCCGACCCGGTGGACGATCACGGTCGGCGGCACGGCGGGCGGCGGCGGCAGCACGCCGACCCCGACGCCGACCGCGACCGCCACCGGCGGCGGCGGGGCCAGCGCCTTCTCCACCATCCAGGCCGAGGCGTTCAACGCCCAGTCGGGCACCCGGACGGAGGCCTGCTCGGACACCGGCGGCGGCTCCGACGTGGGCAACCTCGGCAACGGCGACTGGCTGAAGTTCAACGCCGTCAACTTCGGTACGGCCGGGGCGACCCGCTTCAGCGCGCGGGTGGCGTCCGGCGCGGCTGCCGGGGTGAGCGGACTGGTGCAGGTCCGGCTCGGCAGTCCCACCGCCACGCCGGTCGGCAACTTCGCGATCGCCAACACCGGCGGCTGGCAGACCTGGCGGACCGTCCCGGCCGACATCGCCCGGACCACCGGGACACACGACGTCTACGTGACCTTCGACAGCGGCCAGCCCGCCGACTTCGTCAACCTCAACTGGTTCACCTTCGCGTAACCCCCGAGGTCGTCGCGTGCGGTCCCCGGCGGGCAGGCCGGGGGCCGCACACCCGTTCCGCCGCAGGGCCGCCGGGGAGGCACACGGCCGCCGGGGATCCGCAGGGCCGCCGGTCCCGCGCCCTACCGCTCGTCGTGGATCACCGCGAGGGCGTGCTCGCGGGCCCGGGCGCCCAGGGTGGCGTTCAGCGCGCTGAAGAGTTCGCCCGCACCGACGCCGTTCCAGCCCGGCGGGAGCAGCGACAGCGGCAGGCCCGGGTCCCGGTAGGGCAGCCGGCGCCACTGGGTGAGCATCGGCACGTACACCCGGAAGGCCTCCTGCGGGGACACCCCGGCCGTCTCCGTCCGCTCCAGCACCGGGCGGTAGCGGCGCAGGAAGTCCGCATACAGCGCGGTGAGTTCGTCGAGGTCCCACCAGCGGCGGACCTTGGAGCGCAGGTCTCCGAAGGCGAGGTGCTCGCCGGTGAAGAGGTCGACGTACCCGGCGAGTCCGAGGCGTTCCAAGGTCCGGCGGGTCTCGGCCGCGAGGTTGCCCGGGGCGATCCAGGCGCCGGGCGCGGCGGTGCCGAAGCCGAGCCTGGTCAGTGCGGCCCGCAGCTCGTGCCGCTTCTGCCGCTCGGACTCGGGGACGGAGAAGACCACGACGATCCAGCCGTCCTCGGCGACGGCGCGGACCCGTTCGAAGATCCGGACGTCGCCCTCCGCGAGCGTCTCCAGCACGGGCGCGGCGAGCGAGTAGCCGGCCGCGCCGTCGTGGCGGGCGCTCTCCAGGAGGCCCCGCCGCTTGAGCCGGGAGACCGAGGAGCGGACGGCCGGCGGCTCGACCCCGAGGTCGCCCATCAGCCGGACCACCGAGGCGACCGAGAGCCAGTTCTGCTCGCCGCGGGCGTACAGCCCGAACGCGGTGATGATCAGCGGTCCGTGCCGCGTGTCGCGGCCGGCCGCCGGGGACTCCTCGGGCCCGGCCGTCACAGCTGTGTTCTCCTCGCCTCGGGCCGGTGCCGTCCGTCGTGCCCGTCGGCGGGCAGCCTACCGCCTCGCCGCGGTGCATGATCGCGGCGTTCCGCGCGGCCGCCGCCCGGTGCCGGGCGGCGGCAGGCCGGGCTCAGACCAGGGATGTCGCCACCACCCGGTTGCGCAGTTCGCCGAGGCCGCCGACGCGGGTGACGACGAGGTCGCCGTGACCGAGGAAGACCTGCGGGTCGCGGGCGCTGCCGATGCCGCTCGGGGTGCCGGTGAGCAGGACGTCCCCGGCGCGCAGGGTCATGCCCCGGCTGAGTTCGGCGATCAGCCGGGCGAACGGGAAGGCCATCTGCGCGCTGGAGGCGTTCTGCCTCAGGACGCCGTTCACCTCGCACTGCACCTGCAGGTCGGCGGGGTCGGCGATCTCGTCGGCGGTGGTGAGCCACGGCCCCAGCGGCATGGTGGCGTCGATGCTCTTGCCCTTGAGCCACTGGCCGCCGTGCGCCCGCTGCAGGTCGCGCTGGGAGACGTCGTTGGCGACCAGGTAGCCGAGGACGTGCTGCAGCGCCTCGGCCTCGGGGATGGACCGGCCGTCGCGGCCGATGACGAGGGCGATCTCGGCCTCGTAGTCCCACTGGGCGGAGAGGTCCGGGTCGTAGGCGATGTCGTCGGCCGGGCCGATGACGGTGTCCGGGCCCTTGGTGAAGAAGGTGGGCCGGGTCGGCCGCTCGGCCGGGTCCTGGCCGCCGCGTTTGCCGACCGACTCCTCGAAGTGGTCCTGGTAGTTCCAGCCGGTGCAGAGGATGTCCCGGTTGAACCGCTGCAGGGGCGGCTCCAGCCGGACGCCGTCGAGCGGCAGCACGTCGGGGCCGGCGAGGGCCGCCTCGGCCGCCTCACGGGCGGCGTCCAGGGCGGCGGGGCCGCCGCGGACGAGGTCGTCGACGGTTCCCAGCGAGGCGGGCAGCGCCGCCACCGCCGTCCCCGTCCGGTCGACGGCCGCGGCGCGCCGGGCGCCCCCGACGGTGAACGATGCGAGTCTCATGCCTGCCCTTCGTGAGGATCCGTGCCGGTCGTCAGAGAATGTCGATGCGGTGGGGCGCGTACCTCTCCGGGCCGCCCCCGGCCCGCACGGTGGCCCGCATCCGAATCGCGCGGTTCCCCGCGCCCCCATGAGGCATCCGTGCGCTGCGAGGACACGCCCCTGAGGCGACCGCCCGAGCGCCTGCGAGGTCGGCCCCTAGGAGCTGTCTTCAAGGGGCGCTCGGGTGGTCGATCCAGGGGCGCTGGGGGCACCTCCCGGCCGAAGGCTGGGGGCGGAACTGCGCAATTCGGAGGCGGGCCACCGTCCGGACCAGGGGTGCGCCGGATTCGTCAGGAGCACCACTCCCGGACTGCGCGGTTCCCCGCGCCCCTACGGGGCATCCGTACGCCTTGAAGACACGCCCTAGGGGTTGGGGCGGCTGCCGGGGCGTACCAGGCGGTCGTCCGGGACGACGGCGACGCCGAGGATCTCGATCATGGCTTCGGGCTGCCAGAGCGCGGTGCAGCCGATGCCGGCCATGGCGGGGTAGACGGGGCCGGCCAGCTCCCGCCAGACCTTGCCGATCTCCTTGCCGTGGGCCTGGTAGTCGGGGATGTCGGTCAGGTACAGGGTCACGCTGACCAGGTCCTGCGGTTCGCCGCCCACCTCGCGCAGGGTGGTGAGCACGTTGCCGAAGGCCTGGCGGAACTGCTCGACGATGCCGCCGGGGACGATCCGCATGTCGGCGTCGAGGGCGGTCTGGCCGCCGAGGTAGAGGGTGTTCCCCGCCAGCGTGCCGTGCGAGTAGCCGCTGGGCACGGGGAGGGCGTCCGGGTTCACGGCGACGGGCGTCATGCGACCTCCGGTCGGTGCTGCGTCGGGCCGGTTCCGCCCCGCCGCGCGGGGCATATTGACAATAGATGACGGCCGTGAAAAAAACGAGATACCGATCGGCCCGGGCGCCGGGCGGGAACAGCGCCGGCCCGGCAGCAGACACCTTCGACACCACCATGGCGCCGGGCGCCGCGGCCGGCCCGCCGGCGCGCCGACGTCCGCCGCACGGAACGGAGCCGTCCGCAATGGAGCCCGACCTCAGCAAGTACCGCCTGGAGGGCGACAACTCGATGTACCGGCTGCCGAGCGGCCTGGTCGCGCCCGTCGTGACGCGCCGCGGCCTGGAGGACCCGGGCACGGCCGACTCGGGCGGCGCCGTCCGGGTCTCCGGCGTGAGCATCCAGCACACCCCGGCCCGGCGGCTCTGGTTCGGCAAGGTCAGCAACGAGCCCGGCTACCGCTCGGTCTCCCACCACCACGGCGAGGCCGAGACCGGCGGCTACGTGCTCTCCGGCCGGGCGCGCATCTACTTCGGCGAGGAGTTCGCGGACTACCTCGACATGGAGGAGGGCGACTGGGTGTTCGTACCGCCCTTCATGCCGCACGTGGAGTGCAACCTGTCGCGGACGAAGCCGCTGGTCTGGATGACCACCCGCACGCCCGAGAACATCGTGGTCAACCTGCCGGACGTCGCCGACGCCGACCTGCGGGACTGGACGGACCGATGACCGCCGACGCCGTGACCGCCGACGCCGCCCCGCCCACCTCCGCGGTCTTCACCGCGGCGGTCACCCTGAGCCCGGCCGAGCCCCAGCACTTCGACCTCGCGTTCACCGCCACCACCCAGCCCTGCCCGTGGCCGAAGGCGTACGGCGGCGACCTGGTGGCGCAGGCCGCGGCCGCCGCGATGCGCTCGGTCGCCGACGGCAAGTCGCTGCACTCGATGCACGGGTACTTCCTCCGGCCGGCCGACATCGGCGCCGCCGTGCGCCACGAGGTCGAGCTGCTGCGGGACGGCCGCGGCTACAGCACCCGGCAGGTGCGCGCCTACCAGAACGGCCGGCCGGTCTACGTCTGCCTGGCGAACTTCGCGGCCGGCGAGCCCGGCGGCAGCTTCGAGGCCGGCCCCGACCTCGACCTGGAGGTGCCGGCCCCCGAGGCCCTGCCCGACTCCGCGGCGTACCTGGCGGAGCGCAGCGGCGGCACCATGACGGAGGCGTCCAAGGCGTACTGGTCGGGCGGCCGGAGCTTCGACATGCGCCACGTGCCGGGCCCGCTCTACCTCGCCGTGGAGGGCAAGCAGACACCGCACCAGGCGGTGTGGGTGCGGCCGTTCGACCGGTTGCGGCCCGTCGAGGGGCTGACCGACGACCAGCGGGACCGGGCGGCGCTCGCCTACGTCTGCGACTACACGATCCTGGAGCCGGTGCTGCGGGTGCTCGGACTGCCCTGGGCGATGCCCGGGCTGGTCACCGCGAGCCTCGACCACGCGATGTGGTTCCACCGGCGCGGGCCGGTCGACGACTGGCTGCTCTACGTCCAGGAGGCGGTCGCCGCCGAGAGCGGCCGCGGTCTCGGTACCGGGCGCTTCTTCACCCGGGACCACCGCCACCTGGCGACCGTCGCCCAGGAGGGCATGATCCGCACCGCCTGACCTTGCGTCAACGCCCTGGAAGGACTCCTCCGTTGACTCTTTCACCGTCGGCCCACCTGGACACCTTCACCCGCGACCACCTGCCCCCGGCGGAGCTGTGGCCGACGCTCGAGTTCACCACGCCGGAGCTGCAGTACCCGGACCGGCTGAACGCCGCGGCCGAACTCGTCGACCTGCCCGTCCTCACCCACGGCCCCGACGCCCCCGCGCTGCGCACCCCGGACGGCGAGACCTGGTCGTACGGCCTGCTGCAGCGGCGGGCCAACCAGGTCGCCCAGGTGCTGACCGAGGACCTCGGTCTCGTGCCGGGCGGGCGGGTGCTGCTGCGCTCCCCCAACAACCCGTGGGCGGTGGCGGCCTGGCTGGGCGTGCTGAAGGCCGGCGGGGTGGCCGTGGCCACCATGGCCGCGCTGCGCGCCCGGGAGCTGTCGCCGGTCGTGGAGCGGACGCTGCCGGCGGTCGCGCTGGTGGACCACCGCTTCACCGAGGACGTCGAGGCCGTCCGGGCGGCCGTCCTGCCCTCGCTGACGGTGGTGGCGCACGGCGGCGACGGCCCCGAGGACCTGGTGGCGCGGGCGGCCGCGAAGTCCGGCGCGTTCACCAACGTGCCGACCGCCGCGGACGACGTCGCCCTGCTCGGCCCGACCTCCGGCAGCACCGGCGTCCCGAAGATCACCATGCACTTCCACCGCGACGTGCTCTCCATCGACAACACCTTCGGCCGGCCTCTGCTCGGCCTCGGCCCGGGCGACACGGTCGCCTGTTCGGCGCCGCTGGCCTTCACCTTCGGCCTGGGCATGCTGGTCGTCTTCCCGCTGCGGGCCGGCGCCTGCGCGCTGCTGACCGAGTCGGCGACGCCGCTGCAGCTGGCCGAGCTCGTCGAGAAGCAGGGCGTCAGCGTGCTGGCGACCGCCCCGACCGCGTACCGGGCGATCCTGCGGGGCGGGCAGGAGCACCGGCTCGCCGGGCTGCGGGCGGCGGTCTCCGCCGGCGAGCACCTGCCGCGGACGACCTGGGAGGCGCTGCACGAGCGGCTGGGGCTGCGGGTCATCGACGGCATCGGCGCCACCGAGCTGCTGCACATCTTCGTCTCGGCGGCCGGCGACGACATCCGCCCCGGCGCCACCGGCAGACCGGTGCCGGGCTGGCGGGCCGCCGTCCTCGACGTCGACGGCCGCGAGCTCGGCCCCGGCGAGGTCGGCCGGCTGGCCGTGATCGGCCCGGTCGGCTGCCGCTACCTCGACGACCCGCGCCAGTACGACTACGTGGTGGACGGCTGGAACGTCACCGGGGACCTCTTCCACCGGGACGCCGACGGCTACTTCTACTACCGGGCGCGCAGCGACGCGATGATCGTCTCCTCCGGCTACAACATCGGCGGCCCCGAGGTCGAGGCGGCCGTCGACACCCACCCGGACGTGGTGGAGTCCGGGGTCGTCGCCAAGCCGGACACCGAGCGCGGCTCCGTCGTCTGCGCCTTCGTCGTGCTGCGCGAGGGCGTCACCGGCGACGCCGCGAAGGCCAAGGAGATCCAGGACCACGTCAAGCGGATCCTGGCGCCCTACAAGTACCCGCGTGAGGTGCGGTTCTGCGAGGCCCTGCCGCGCAACACCAGCGGCAAGCTGCAACGCTTCGTGCTGCGCAGGATCGTCGACGACGAGCAGGCCGCCGCGCCTGCCGCCGAGCACTGAGAGGACCAGCGCGTGAGGATCGCGATCGTCGGCGGCGGGCCCGGCGGCCTGTACTTCGCCGCCCTGATGAAGCAGCTCGACCCGGCCCACCGGGTGACCGTCTGGGAGCGCAACGCGCCGGACGACACCTTCGGCTTCGGCGTGGTGTTCTCCGACGAGACGCTCGGCGGCATCGAGAACGCCGACCCGGAGTTCGCCGCCGCGATGGCCGACCGCTTCGCGCGCTGGACGGACATCGACATCCACCTCGACGGCGGCAGCCACACCGTCGGCGGCCAGGGCTTCGCCGCCCTGGGCCGCCGGGAGCTGCTGCGCCTGCTCCAGGACCGCTGCCGCCACCTGGGCGTCGAGCTGCACTTCGGCACCGCGGCGCCCGACACGGCCGAGCTGCTCGCCTCGTACGACCTCACGGTCGCCGCGGACGGCGCCAACTCGCGGGTGCGGCAGGCGTTCGCCGAGGAGTTCCGGCCCGCGCTGGACACCCGGCGCAACAAGTACATGTGGCTCGGCACGGACCTGGTCTTCGAGGCGTTCCAGTTCTTCGTCAAGCAGACGCAGTGGGGCACCGTGCAGGTCCACGGCTACCCGTACTCCGACGCCGGTTCGACCTTCATCGTGGAGATGCACGAGGACGTCTGGCGCCGGGCCGGCTTCGACGCCACCGAGGGCGAGGAGTTCCCGCCCGGCACCTCGGACGAGAAGGCCGTCGACCGGATCCGGGAGCTGTTCGCCGCCGAGCTGGACGGCCACCGGCTGTTCGCCAACAACTCCAAGTGGCTGAACTTCACCACCGTGCGCAACGAGCGGTGGCACCACGGCGGTCTCGTCCTGCTCGGGGACGCCGCGCACACCGCGCACTTCTCCGTCGGCTCGGGGACGAAGCTGGCCATGGAGGACGCCCTCGCGCTCGCCGCCTGCCTGCACGAACACCCCGGCCTCGACGAGGCGTTGACGGCGTACGAGGCCGAGCGGCGGCCGGTCGTCGAGTCCACCCAACGGGCCGCGCAGGCCTCGCTGGAGTGGTTCGAGAACATCGGCATGTACGTCCGCCAGGAGCCGACCCAGTTCTGCTTCAACCTGCTGACCCGCTCGCGCCGGATCACCTACGACAACCTGCGCGAGCGCGACGGCGACTTCGCCGACCGGGTCGCCGCCGGCTTCGCGGCGGCGCAGGGCTCCGCCGGGGCCGGGGCCGTCCCGGCGATGTTCCAGCCGTTCCGGATCGGGCAGCTGGAGCTGAAGAACCGCGTCGTGGTCTCCCCGATGGACATGTACTCCGCGGTCGACGGCGTGCCCGGCGACTTCCACCTCGTCCACCTCGGCTCCCGGGCGATGGGCGGCGCGGGCCTCGTCATGACCGAGATGGTCTGCGTCTCCGAGGACGCCCGGATCACCCCCGGCTGCACCGGCCTGTGGACGGACGGGCAGCGCGACGCCTGGCGCCGGATCGTCTCCTACGTGCACGGGCAGAGCTCCGCCCGGATCGGCCTGCAGCTCGGCCACGCCGGGCGCAAGGGCTCCACCCGGCTGATGTGGGAGGGCATGGACGACCCGCTGGCGGAGGGCAACTGGCCGGTCGTCGGCCCCTCGCCGCTGCCGTACGGGCCGGGCTCGGCGACCCCGCGCGAGGTGACCCGGGCGGACCTGGACCGGATCACCGCCGACTTCGTCGCGGCGGCCCGGCGCGGCGCCGAGGCCGGCTTCGACCTGCTCGAACTGCACTGCGCGCACGGCTACCTGCTCTCGTCCTTCCTGTCGCCGCTGGCGAACCGCCGCACCGACGAGTACGGCGGTTCGCTGGAGAACCGGCTGCGCTACCCGCTGGAGGTCTTCGACGCCGTCCGCGCCGTCTGGCCGGCCGAACGGCCGATGATCGTGCGCATCTCGGCCACCGACTGGGCGCCCGACGGCAACACCGAGCACGACGCCGTGGAGATCGCCCGCGCCTTCGTCGCGCACGGCGCGGCCGCCGTGGACGTCTCCTCCGGCCAGGTCACCAAGGACGAGCGCCCCGCCTACGGCCGCTCCTACCAGACGCCGTTCGCCGACCGGATCCGGCACGAGGTCGCGGCCGCCGCCGGCGCCGCCGTCATCGCGGTCGGCGCGATCGCCTCCTACGACGACGTGAACTCCATCCTGCTGGCCGGGCGCGCCGATCTCTGCGCGATCGGCCGCACCCACCTGTACGACCCGCACTGGACGCTGCACGCGGCCGCCGAGCAGGACTACCGCGGGCCCGCCGCGGACTGGCCGCTGCCCTTCCGGGCGGGCAGCCGCAGGCCGCCCTCGGCGCGGACGGACGCGGTGCGGCCCCGCCTCTCGCTGCTCCGCGCGGAGGGCCCGGACCGCGCCGTCCACCTGCGCTGGACGCCGCCCCGGCAGCCGGCCCGGGTGCCCTGAGGCACCCCGGCGGCAGGGCGGGTCAAGCCGCCGAGCGTTCGACGGTGACCTTGAGGTGCTTCATGATCGGCTGATCGCTCTGGGTGCTGTAATCGGCGAGCGCGCAGAGCACGTTCATCTCCGGCATGTAGCCCGCCGCGCAGCCGCGCGGGATGTCGTAGGGCACGGCGAGGTAGCCGTGCAGCGAACGGGTCGAGCCGTCGCGGGCGGTGCTGGTGATGTCGACCGGGTCGAACTCGCCGACGCCGCGTTCGCGCATGTCGTCGGCGTTCATGAAGACCAGGGTGCGCAGGTTCTTGATGCCGCGGTAGCGGTCGTCGTCGGAGTAGACGGTGGTGTTCCACTGGTCGTGCGAGCGCATGGTGCCCAGCGCCAGGGTGCCGGGGGCGGGGACGACGTCGGGCAGCGGCGCGGCGGAGAACTCGGCGCGGCCGGACGGGGTGAGGAAGACCAGCTCGCGGGCGGGCTGCCTGATCCGGAAGCCGAGCGGCAGCCGGACGCGGCGGTTGAAGTCCTCGAAGCCGTCGAGGACCTTCGCCATGGTGTCGCGGATCCGGTCGTAGTCCTCGACGTACCACTCCCACGGGGTGGCGCTGTCGGGGAGGGCGGCGCGGGCGATGCCGGCGATGATCGCGGGTTCGGAGAGCAGGTGGGGCGAGGCGGGCCGCTTCATGCCGACGGACAGGTGGACCATGCTCATCGAGTCCTCGACGGAGGTGCTCTGCACGCCGCCGCGCTGGTGGTCCTTCTCGGTGCGGCCGAGGCAGGGCAGGATCAGCGCCTGCCGGCCGTGCACCAGGTGGCTGCGGTTGAGCTTGGTGCTGACCTGGACGGTCAGTTCGGTGCGGCGCAGCGCCTCGCAGGTGTAGGGGGTGTCGGGGGCGGCGAGGGCGAAGTTGCCGCCCATGCCGACGAAGACCGTGACGTCGCCGCGGTGCATGGCCTCGACGGTCCGGACGGTGTCCAGGCCGTGGGCGCGCGGCGGGTCGATGCCGCAGACCTCGCCGAGCCGGTCGAGGAACTCCTCGGTGGGGCGGTGGTCGATGCCGCAGGTGCGGTTGCCCTGGACGTTGCTGTGGCCGCGCACGGGTGAGGGGCCGGCGCCCTCGCGGCCGAGGTTGCCGCGCAGCAGCAGGAGGTTGACGATCTCGCGGACGGTGTCGACGCCGTGCTCGTGCTGGGTGACGCCGAGGCACCAGCTGACGACGGAGCGGTCGGCGTCGCGGTAGGTCCGGGCGGCGGCGAGGATGCCGGCGCGCGGGACGCCGGACTGCTGCTCGATCTCCTCCCAGGGGGTGGCCTCGCAGCGGGCGCGGTACGCGTCGAAGCCGGCGGTGTACCGGTCGATGAACTCCCGGTCGAGCGCCTTGGGGTCGGAGCCGGAGAGTTCGAGGATCGCCTTGGCGATGCCGCGCAGCAGGGCCATGTCGCCGCCGATCCGCGGCTGGAGGTTGAGGGTGGTGGTCGCGGTGGGGTGGAACAGCGCCATGTCGACGAAGTCGTGCGGGACGATGGTGCGGGTGGCGGCGGCCTCGACCAGCGGGTTGATGTGCACGATCCGGGCGCCGCGCTTGTGGGCCCCGGCGAGGGCGGTGAGCATCCGGGGCGCGTTGGAGGCGGCGTTGACGCCGATGATGAACAGGGCGTCGGTGGTCTCCCAGTCCTTGAGGTCGACGGTGCCCTTGCCGGTGCCCAGCGACGCCTCCAGGGCGCGCCCGCTGGCCTCGTGGCACATGTTGGAGCAGTCGGGGAGGTTGTTCGTGCCGAGTTCACGGGCCATCAGCTGGTAGAGGAAGGTGGCCTCGTTGCCCAGCCGGCCGGAGGTGTAGAAGGCGGCCCGGTCGGGGCTGTCGAGCTCCCGCAGGGTGCGGCCGACGAGTTCGAAGGCGTCCTTCCAGCTGATCGGCACGTAGTGGTCGGTGGCGGCGTCGTAGACCAGCGGCCCGGTCAGCCGGCCCTCGTTCTCCAGCGCGGAGTCGGACCACTCCATGAGTTCGGTGACGGTGTGGGTGGCGAAGAACTCCTTGCCGACGCGCTTGCGGGTCATCTCCCAGGTGACGTGCTTGATGCCGTTCTCGCAGATGTCGAGGTGCAGGCCCTTGGTGGCGTCGGGCCAGGCGCAGCCGGGGCAGTCGAAGCCGGTGTTCTCGTGGTTCATCCGCAGGATCGCGCGCGGGCCGTCGACCAGGGCGCCTTCGCGGACGAGGACGCGGCTGACGCTCTTCGCGGCGCCCCAGCCGGCCGCGGGGTGGTGGTAGGGCCGGAACTCCGGCGGGCTGCCGGGGGCCGGCCCGGAGCCGTTGCCGGCCCGGTGGCCGTTCCCCTCGGCGGCGCCCGGTGTGCCGTCGGCGTCCTGCGTGGCGGCGGCGTCCGTCGCGACCGGTGCGTCGTCGTTGCGGTCGGAGGCGTTCACGGCACTCACCCTTCGGCGTCGGCGGCCCCCTCGGCGTCCGGTGCCCCGGCCCCGGGCCTCCTGGTGTCCGGGTCCGCGGCATCGGGACGCCTCTCAGGGCGCCCGCGGCGGGACGCGGGCCGGTGCCCGCTGCCCAGGCTATGCCCGGTGGATGGCGCCCGCCCGTGGCACCGGGTGCGGGGCGGTGCGGCCGCCGGTCGGCCGGGCGGGCGGGCTGCCGCTAGGGTGGCAAGCGTTGCGTCTGTTTTGATATGAAACGAGTGATTTCCATGGGTTTACCCCCCGTGGAGGGGTTCGGCTCCTTCGGTCCCACGGATCCCTTCTCCGACCTGCTCAACCGCTTCTTCGGGATGTCCGCGGCGTCCTCGCCGCCGGCCGTGCAGCGGGTGCCGATCAACCGGCTGCTGACCGGGTCCTCCCGCGCGCCGATCGCCCGCGCCTCGCAGCGCGCGGCCGGGGACGGCAGCGAGGACCCGGACACCGAGGCCGAGGACCTGCTGGTCGCGCACGGCCACCGGCCGGAGTTCGGGGCCCGTCCGCTGCGCCGCACCGTCCGGGGCGAACCGCACCACCGGATCGCCGAACCGGTGCTCGGCGGCGCGGCCGACACGGGCGACACCTCCGTCGCCGACGTGCAGCACGCCGACGTGCAGGACGGCGACGTGCAGGACGGCGAATCGCGGGTAACCGCCCGTCACCCCGCCGACGGCACGACGCCGGACGCGGCATGACCGACACCGGCCGACGGGACGGCCAGGAGGGAAGGACGGTGGAGGTGCCCGCTCCGCAGCCGGTGCTCAGCCCGCTGACCACCGCGTCGCTGTTCCTCGTGCTCACCGTCGACCCCGGCGGCGAGCCGGTGGTGCGCGAGCTGCTGGCCGACCTCGCCGGCCTGCAGCGCAGCGTGGGCTTCGGGCACCCCGACGGGCGGCTCAGCGTCGTCGCCGGGATCGGCTCGGCCTGCTGGGACCGGCTCGTGGACGGCCCCCGCCCGGCCGGACTGCACCCCTTCCGGGAGTTGCAGGGCGCCCGGCACCGGGCCCCGGCCACCCCGGGCGACCTGCTCCTGCACATCCGGGCCGCCCGGCAGGACCTCTGCTTCTCGCTCGGCTCGGAGATCATGTCCAGGCTGCGCGGCGCGGTCGCGGTGGCCGACGAGGTCACCGGCTTCACGTACCTCGACCAGCGCGACCTGCTCGGCTTCGTCGACGGCACCGAGAACCCCGTCGGCCGGGCGGCCGCCGAGGCCGTGCTGATCGGCGCGGAGGACCCGGACTTCGCCGGCGGTGCCTACGTGATCGTGCAGAAGTACCTGCACGACCTCGACGCCTGGAACCGGCTGCCGGTCGAGCAGCAGGAGCGGATCGTCGGCCGCCGCAAGCTCACCAACGTCGAGATCGACTCCCCCGGCTCGCACGTCGAGCTGAACACGATCACCGGCCCGGACGGCCGCGAGCGGCAGATCCTGCGCGACAACATGCCGTTCGGCAGTCCCGGCAGCGGCGAGTTCGGCACGTACTTCATCGGGTACGCGCGGACGCCGGAGGTCACCGAGGAGATGCTGCGCCACATGTTCCTCGGCGACGGGCCGGTGAGCCACGACCGCATCCTCGACTTCTCCACGGCCGTCACCGGCACGCTGTTCTTCGTGCCCTCCGCCGACCTGCTGGAGGACCTCGGGGCCGAGGAGGACGCCGGTACCGGCGAGGCGGGGTCGCTCGGCATCGGCGACCTCAGGAGCAGCTGACAGCACCGACCGCACGGCCGGCGCCGGAGCAGTGCTGCCGGCACCGCCGCAGGCGACAGGAGACCCGACCATGGACAACCTGCACCGCGAACTCGCGCCCGTCTCGGCCGCGGCCTGGGCCGACCTGGAGCAGGAGGCCCGGCGCACCTTCACCCGGCACGTGGCCGCCCGCCGCATCGTGGACGTGCCCGAGGCCGGCGGCACGGAACTCGCCGCGGTCAACACCGGCCGCCTGGACGAGATCCGCTCACCGGACCCGGGGGTGCGGGGCCGGCTGCGGCAGGCGCAGCCGCTGGTCGAGCTTCGGGTGCCGTTCACCGTCGACCGGTCGCAGGTGGACGACGTCGCCCGGGGCGCCCAGGACGCGGACTGGGCGCCGGTGAAGGAGGCCGCCCGGCGGATCGCCTTCGCCGAGGACCGCGCCGTCTTCGAGGGCTACCCGGCCGCCGGCATCGCCGGCCTGCGGGCCTCCTCCGCGAACGAGGCGCTGACGCTGCCCGCGGACCCGCGCGACTACCCGAACGTGATCAGCCGGGCGATCGGCGAACTCCGGCTGGCCGGTGTCGGCGGCGCCTACACCCTCGCCCTCAGCGCGGACGCCTTCACCGCCGTCAGCGAGACCTCCGACCACGGATACCCGATCCACGAGCACCTGCGCCGCCTCCTCGACGGCGAGATCATCTGGGCCCCCGCCATCGACGGCGCCTTCCTGATCTCCACCCGCGGCGGCGACTTCACCCTCCAGCTCGGCCAGGACCTGTCCATCGGCTACCTCGCCCACGACACCGACACCGTGGAGCTGTACTTCCAGGAGTCGCTGACCTTCCTCGTGCACACCGAGGAGGCGGTCGTCCCGATCAACCCCGCCCCCGCGGCGTAGCAGCGGCCGCCCGGGCCGGGGCTCAGCTGGCGGCGCTCTCGGCCGCGATCATGTTGATCAGCCCCGTCCTGCCGTGCTCGACGAGGTGGCGGCGCTGGCGTTCGGCGCCGTTGCCCTCCCGCAGCAGGCGGCCGACCAGCGGGGCCACCGCGCGGGTGTCGCCGAGCTCCTCGAGGGCCGGGGCGAGGAGTTCCATCATGCCCGCGACGACCTCGCCGGCCGGCCGGGACAACCCGGTCGCCGGGTCGTGCAGCGTGCCGTCCATGCCGTACCGGGCGGCGTGCCAGGCCGCGCCCTCCAGGCTCTCCGGCGTCCGGCCGTCCGGCGGGACCCCTTCGGCGGCGTCCCGCTTCACCGTGACGACCAGGGCCCGGACCAGCCCGGCCAGCATCACCGCCTCGTCGGCGCGCAGCTGGACGTCCATCGACCGCAGCTCCACGGTCGGGAACTTGGCGGACAGCCGGGCCTGCCAGTACAGCTGGCCGCGGTCGCGGATCATCCGGGCCTCCAGCAGGTGGTCGATCCGGCGCTCGTAGTCCTGCGCGTCGGCGAAGTACGGCGGGATGCCGCTGATCGGCCAGCGGCCGAAGACCACCGTCCGCCAGCTCGCGTAGCCGGTGTCGGTGCCGTACCAGAGCGGTGAGTTGGCCGAGAGCGCGGTCAGCACCGGCAGCCAGGGCCGCAGCCGGTTGAGCACCGCGACCCCGGTCTCCGGGTCGGGCACGGCCACGTGCACGTGCATGCCGTTGATCATCGCCTCGTCGGCCAGCCGCGTGACGATGCTCCGGATCGAGTGGTAGCGCGGGGAGTCCACGATCGCCGGCGGAGCGTCGGGCGCGTACGGGGCGGTGCCGCAGGCCGCCAGCCGGCAGCCCGCCGTCTCCGCCGCCGTCGCCAGCGCGTGCCGCAGCCGGAGCAGGTGGCCGCCGACCTCGCCCAGGCCCCGGCAGACCGGGGTTGCCACCTCCACCTGGGCCTGCAGCAGCTCGTTCTGCAGTTCGTCGTGGTGCACCGCGGGGTGCAGTCCGGCGATCCGCCGCACCTCGTCGACCCGCGGCAGCGGCAGCCCGCTCTCGGGGTCGAGCAGCAGGTACTCCTCCTCGACCCCGACCGTCGGGGGTCCGCCCGGATCCGTGACCGTTCCGCCCCCGCCTGCCCTGTCGGTGCCAGCGCCCATGACTCCGGGCTACCACGTCCGCCGCGTCGGCACATCCGGGCGGGCGTTCCCGGGGCGCCCGGCTAGGGCGTGTCCCGCGGGGCGAGGCCGCCGGGGACGGGGGCCACGGGCTTGCGGCGGCGGTGCCGCAGCCAGAGGAAGAGCAGCAGGCAGGGCAGCAGCAGTCCACCGAGGGTGAGCACCAGGAAGGCCGTGAAGCTGGTGATGTTCCTGACCAGCCAGGCGAAGTTCTGGCCGAAGAAGCCGACGACGAAGGAGAGCGGCAGGAAGACCGTGGCGATGACGGTGAGTCGCTCCATGGTGGCGCTCTGGCGCAGGGTGATGGTGTTCTGCTCGACGGAGATCACCGCGATGTTCGCCTCCAGGACGGTGGCCAGCAGGTCGCGCTGGGCCGCGACCTCCTCGTTGACCAGCAGGAGGTGGTCGTGCACGTCGCGGAAGAACGGCAGCAGCTCGGCCGGTGCCCGGCCGGGCTGCAGGCGCCGGGCGAGCACGGCGAGCAGCGGGTGGACGGCGCGGTAGAAGTCGGTGGCCTCGCGCCGCAGGAAGTAGATCCGCTCGGTCGGCGCGACGGCGCCGGAGAAGACGGTGGCCTCGATCTGCTCGATGTCGCGGTCGAGTTCCGCCACGACCGGGGCGTAGCCGTCGACGACCTGGTCGAGGATGGCCCACAGGGTCGCGGCGCTGCCGGTGCGCAGCAGGTCCGGGCGGCGTTCGAGGCGGCTGCGGGCGCCGGCCAGTTCGCTGGCGATGCCCTGCCGGACGGTGATCACGAAGTGTTCGGCGAGGAAGATGCTGATCTCGCCGGTGTCGATCTCCTCGCGCTCGTCGTCGTACCGCGCGGTGCGCAGGATGATGAGTTCGGTGCCGTCCTCGTACTGCTCGGCCTTCGGCCGCAGGTGGAAGGCCTGGGCGTCCTCGACGGCGAGTTCGTGCAGGCCGAAGGTCTCCTGGACGCCGGCCAGCTCGTCGGGCCCGGGTTCGAAGACGCCGAGCCAGACGAATCCGCCCTGCCGGGCGTGCGCGGCGGCCTTCTCCAGCGGCATCGCGCCCTCGTGCTGCCGGCGTCCGTCGCGGTAGTGCGCGCAGTCCACGATCATGACCGTCTCCTCGCGTCCGGCCGACCGCGCCGTGCGTCGCCCGGACGCGGCACGGCGCGCCGTACCCACCCCCGGCAACCGATGTTCCTCCGAGTCGGCGCGGCCCGCTCAGTGAGGCCGCGCCGACGGTGGGACCCCGACGGCGGGCCCGCCGGGGCTCAGGAGGAGCGGACCTCGCTCAGGCAGAGCGTGTAGACCTTCGAACCGCGCTCCTGGACGTACGCGGCGTCGGTCTGCGGGTAGCCCTTGCAGACGTCGGCGTCGGACACCTCGAACCGGGCGATGATCCGGAATTCGGCGTCCCGGCCGGAGCAGTCGACCACGCTGAGGTCGGGCCGGTAGTCGCTGCCGGTGTTGTTGACGCAGTCGCCGACATCGGCGTAGTCGGGGTCGCGCTGCGCCGCGAACGCAAAGGCAGCGACGACCAGCACCGGCAGCAGCAGGCCGAGGATCTCCACCCGCCGCAGCAGCGGCCGGCCCGGCACCAGCGGGACACCGGGGGCACCCGGGACGGGCGGCGCAAGCCTGCGGATCTTCGCCAGGGCCACCAGGTTGACCAGCATGGTGATCGGGTTGATCACCATCGAGGCGATGCCCCACCAGCCCTGCCAGAGGCTCTTCGCCGTCATGTCCCGGAAGACCGCGGTGCCGCAGTCGCGGCAGAACGGGCCGCGCAGCTTCAGGAAGCGCATCACCACCAGGAATCCCTGGTGGCCGCGGACGGTGGCCTGCACGGCCGGCACCGAGCCGCAGCAGCGGCAGAACGGCCCCGCGGCGGGCGGGAACGGCCCCGCGGCGAAGCCCGCGCCGGGGCCGGGAGCCGCCGCCGACGGATCGGGAGCCGCCGCGGACGGGTCGGACGGGAGCTGCGGTGCGGGTACGGACATGCGGATCCTCTGCGGGGGCGGAGTCGGTGAGCAGGGCGGATGCTATCGGTGCGCACCGCCGCCGCGGCACCCGATTTTCCGCGGCCGGCGTGCGGCCTCCGGAGGATCCGTCAGATCGCCTGCGGTGAGGAGGGGTCGGGCCTGCGGGTGTGCGAAACCGCTGGACAGACGGGCGCCGCATGGAAGATCATCCAGTCGATGACGACACGAACCGACGTACCCGCGGCCCTGGACGAGCGCACCCAGCTCACCACCTTCCTCGACTACGCCCGCGCCACCGCACGGGCCAAGTGCGAGGGGGTCAGTGCCGAAAACGCCCGGCGCGCTCCGCTGCCCGGCTCACCCCTGATGACCCTCGCCGGCCTGATCAACCATCTCCGGTGGGTCGAGCACTGGTGGTTCGAGGTCATGTTCCTCGGCGAGGAGGACCGCGGCCCCTGGACGGACGAGGACCCCGACCGGGAGATGCGGATCGCCGTCGACCGCCCGCTCGACGAGCTGCTCGCCGAGTACGAGGCCGCGTGCGCCCGCCACCGCGAGCTGGTCGCCGCCCACCCCCTCGACACGGTGGCCAAGCGCACCCGCGGCGACCGCGGCCAGTTCGACCTGCGGTGGATCCTCCTCCACATGACCGAGGAGACCGCCCGGCACAACGGGCACCTCGACATCCTCCGCGAACTCCTCGACGGCACCACCGGCGCCTGACGGACCGTCCCGCGACACACCGCGGGCGGGCCGGGGTCCCGGGTCGTCGCCCTACACTGACGGCATGGCATGCCGCATCAGTGAGCTGGTCCTCGACGCGGCCGACCCCGGCCTGCTCGCCGCCTTCTGGAGCGAGGTCCTCGGCTACGTCGAACTCGGCCGCGAGGACGACGGGAGCATCGAGATCGGGCCGCCCGGCACCGGCTTCGGCGGCCCGCAGCCCACCCTCGTCATCGGCCCCACCACCGACCCGCGGCCGGCGAAGCTCCGCCTGCACATCGACGTCAGCGCCACCGACCGCGACCAGGAGGCCGAACTGGCGCGGCTGCTCGCCCTCGGCGCCCGGCACGCCGACGTCGGCCAGACCGGCACCGAGAGCTGGTACGTCCTGGCCGACCCGGAGGGCAACGAGTTCTGCCTGCTGCGCCGCCGGATCGAGCCGGTCTGACGGGCGTCGGCCCGGCCCGTGCCGTCGGATCAGCCGGTGCCGTCGGATCGGCCGGTGCCTTCGGCCCCGCCCATGCCGAACGAGTCGTGGACGGGCCGCACTTCGACCGCCACGACGTGGAAGTCGACCACCCGTCCGGCGATCTCGCGGGCCCGCTCCGGGCTCGCGCAGTCGAGCACGTAGTAGGCGGTCAGCTGTTCCGCCGCGGCGGTGAGCGGCCCGTCCGACGCGACCGCGCCACCGTCCCCGCCGTCCCCGCCGTCCTTGCCGTCCTTGCCGTCCTTGCCGTCCTTGCGAGCCGGCCGGAGCGTGGTGGTGTCCGCGGGGTAGGCCAGCCCGGCGCCGTTGAGCAGCTCGCCGGAGGCCGCCAGGTCCCGGTGCAGCGCCTCGTGCCGGGCGAACACCTCGGCCCGCTGCTCGGCCGTCATCGCCGCGGTCGCCGCCGGGTCCGCGTACATCAGCACCATGTACTTCACAGCGCCCAGCCTGACACCGATGCGCGCGCTCCGGCGCGTACATCCCCGAGCTGCCGCGCCGGACGAACCCAACGGGTCGCTTGCCGCGGGCGGCACCGGAAGGCGATCATGCGCCCATGAGACCCGACGTGGCGGCGTTCGTCGCCGACGGCCCGCTCCCCGACGAGGACGCGCACGAGGACGAGATCGCCCGGCGGGTGCGGCAGTTGGAGGCGATCGCCCGCCCGGTCACCGCGGAGGAGGCCGCGCGGCTCGCCCAGTGCTTCGGTCCGGACGACTGCTACGGCGTCGCCTGGTCCCTGCTGCACCTCGTGGAGTCCGCCCCCGGGCCCGTGCCGGCGGTCGAGCCCGGCCCGGACGCGAACGAGTGGCACCACCGGCTCCGGCGGCGGGCGGTGAACGCCGGCCTCGTCCCGGAGGACTGAACCGGCCCCGGACCGGGCCGGTCCGGGGCCGTTCGGGGCTGTTCGGGGCTGTTCGGGCCGTGGTCAGCCGAGGGCGGCGGCGAACATGCCGGCCTCGTAGGAGCCGCCCTTCTGGTGCACGATCACGGCGAGCCGGTTGGCCGCGTTGATCAGGGCGACCAGGGCGACCAGCGCCGCGATCTGGTCGTCGTCGTAGTGCTTGCGCACCAGGGCCCAGGTCCCGTCGGACACGCCCTCGTGGGCGTCGGCGAGCCGGGTGCCCTCCTCGGCGAGCGCGAGCGCGGCCTGCTCCGCCTCGGTGAACACGGTGGACTCGCGCCAGGCGGCGACCAGGTGCAGCCGGGCGGCGTCCTCGCCGGCGGCCGTGGCCTCCTTGGTGTGCATGTCGATGCACCAGCCGCAGCCGTTGATCTGGCTGGCCCGCAGCGAGACCAGTTCCTGGGTGGTCCGCGGCAGCGGCGACTGGTGGATCACCAGGCCGGCGTTGGCGAACCGCTTGGCGAACTTCGCGGCGAGCTCGTTCTCGAACAGGTTGAACCGGGCGTCCATGACGTCGTCCTCACTCGTGGTGTGCACTGGCGACCACAAGATGCCGCCGCCCCGGCCCGTGTGACGGCCCGTCGGTGTGACGAGCGCCACGGCCCGCGGGTGTCACGGGGCGGCGGCGAGCGGCGTCCTGTGGGCGTGACGCGGACGCGAGCGAGCGGGCAGGAGCAGCCGGTGGAGAACGGGCGGAACGGGCGGAGCAGCCGGAGCGGGCGGAGCGGGGCCCCGACGGGGACGGATCCGGCCACCGAGGCGTTCGTCGAGCATCGCAATCTGCTCTTCACCGTCGCGTACGAGATGCTCGGCTCGGCCGCGGACGCGGAGGACGTGCTGCAGGAGACCTGGCTGCGGTGGGCGGGCGTCGACCTCGCCGAGGTGCGGGAGCCCCGCGCCTACCTCGTCCGGATCACCACCCGGCAGGCGCTCGGCCGGCTGCGGACGCTCGGCCGGCGCCGGGAGTCCTACGTCGGGTCCTGGCTGCCGGAGCCGCTGCTCACCGCACCGGACGTCGCCGAGGACGTCGAACTGGCCGACAGCGTCTCGATGGCGATGCTGCTGGTGCTGGAGACGCTCGCGCCGACCGAACGGGCGGTGTTCGTGCTGCGCGAGGTGTTCGACCTCGAGTACGGGGAGATCGCCGAGGCCGTCGGCAAGAGCCCCGCGGCCGTCCGCCAGATCGCGCACCGGGCGCGGGCGCACGTCGCGGCGCGGCGGCCGCGCGGGGCGGTGTCCCCGGCCGAGACCCGGGACGCACTGGACGCGTTCCGGCGGGCGACCGAGACGGGCGACCTGCAGGGCCTGCTCGACATCCTCGCGCCGGACGTCGTCCTGCTGGGCGACGGCGGCGGGATCAAGCAGGCGGTGCTCCGGCCGATCGTGGGCGCCGACAAGGTGGCCCGGCTGCTGGCCGCCGGCTTCGGCCGGCTCGCCGCCGACCGCGCGCTCCAGCCGGCCCAGGTCAACGGCTGGCCGGCGCTGGTGCTGCGGCTCGACGGCGAGCTCGACACCGTCCTGGCGCTGCGCTTCGAGGACGGCCTGGTCACCGGCCTCTACGCGGTGCGCAACCCCGAGAAGCTGTCCCGGATGGGGCACGAGACCGAACTCTGCCGCTGAGCCACGGGCCGGGTCGGCCGCCCGCCCGGCGCCCGGTGAGGGGAGCAGAAGGAGGTCAGGGGGTCGGCGGTCCGGCTCGGTGGGCGAGGTGGCGGGCGCGGGCGGTGGAGAGGGCTCGGCGGAGGTCGTCCTTCGGGATGTCCGGGGTCCGGCCGGGGTTCTGTCGTGGGCAGTCGCAGGGGCGGCGGTGGGTGCGGCCGTCGGTCGAGGTGTCGAGCAGGTCCGGCAGGGCGGCGAGGCGGGGGTGGGCGCGGACGGCTTCGCGTGCGCGGTGGGCCGCGTCGAGCAGTCGCAGCTCCCACCGCAGGACGCAGTACGAGCAGCCCGGGACGGCCGCCCGGTCGTCCTCGGCCAGCTCGGCGAGGGCGGCGCGGGCGGTCGCGGGCAGGGACTCGTCGGCCGCGGCCTGCCGCAGCAGGAGGCCGAGGGACTCCCGGTCCCGCGGGTCGCACCAGGTGAGCCTCAGCAGCGCGGAGGCCAGCAGGCGGTCGCCGCCGTCCGGACCGGGCGCGACGAGGTGGATCCGGGTCAGCAGTTGCTCGTCCCCTGCCGTCTCCCGCCTGTCCGGTGCGCGCCGGACCTCCCAGTCCAGCTCGAACCGTGCGGCGGCGGCGCCGGCCTCGCCGTCCACCGGGAACTCCAGCGTGCACTGCCGCCCGCCGTGCACGGTGGGCACGAGCTCCAGGTGCGTCGCCGGGCCGTCGGCGGTGTCGTACCTCCGGCGCACCCGCACGACCGGGCGGGCCGTGGGCATCACCAGCCGCAGCACGGGGCCGCGGGCCGGCCATCCCGGGGCCGGCGGCACCACCCGGAGCAACGACCGGCCGCCGTCGAGGCCGAGCGGCACCACCTCGTCGTGCGTGACGTCCAGTTCCCAGTCCATCCGCGCTCCCTTCCCCGGCTACCGACGTGCTGCCGGGCGGCACCGGTTGCAGCCGGCCGGCCGGGCGGGCCGGTCACGGGGACGCGAGGTCGCCGACGAGCCGTTCGAGGCTGCGGCGCAGTACCTGGCAGGCGCGCCGGTCGGGGCCGGAGTGGGCGGGGTCGGCGGTCATCGCCGCCCAGTGGGCCAGCCGGGTGACGGCCCGGTGGTGGAGTTCGGGGCGGGGCGTGCCGGCGGGGAGGCCGAGCCGGACGGCCGGGTCGGTGCCGTACTCGCCGGCCACGCGGCGGAGTTCGAGCCGGTCGGGGTCGGAGAGGCCGGTCAGGCGGCCGTCGTAGCAGTCCCGCAGCACGGTGAGTTCGCGGAAGGCGTGCTGCTGCACCTCCAGGTCGACGAAGCGGCCGACGGCCCGGTCGACGGCGGCCCGGTCGCGGGCCGCGGCGGCGTCGGTGGCGGGCGGCAGGAGGGTGGGCAGGGTGTGGGCGCGGTCGACGATGCGGCGCAGTTTGAGGAGGTCGGCGCGGGCCCCGAAGTGGTCGGCGAGCAGCAGGCGGAAGTCGGCGAGGCCGCTGCGCCGGTCGAGTTCGGTCCGCAGCTCGGGCAGCCGGTGGACGCCGTCGCGGACGAGCCCGCAGGCGAGGGTGAGGCCGTAGCCCGCGAGGAGGCCGAAGAGCCGGGCGCGGCGGTCCGCGGGGACGGGCAGGTCGGGGTAGGGGCGGGTGGTGAAGTACGGTCCGCGGGCGGCCCGTTTGGCGAGCAGGGCGGGTTCGACGGCGGCGAGGGCGGTGAGGTCGGCGAAGTCCTGCTCGGTGAGCTGTCCGGCGGCCGCGCCGACGAGGCTGCAGACCGGCCGCAGGTCGTACATCAGGCGGGTGCCGCCGGCGGCGGTCATGACCCGGTCCGCGACGCGGCGGCCCTCGGCGAGCGGGTCGGGGTGCTCGGGCCAGTACAGCTCGGCCTTGGTGAGGACGCCGACGGTGGTGAGTGCGCCGCCGCCGTGGGTGCCTCCTCCGCCGGGGCCGAAGCCGGCGCCGGTGAAGTCGGCGAGGAGTTCCTCCTCGCCCTGGGCCAGGCCGCGGGCGAAGACCAGGACGAGCGCGTCCGCGTGGCCGGCGTGGCCGAGCGAGTCCGCCCGCACCTCGTCGGCCGAACGGCCGAGGAAGCGCAGGGTGTTGGCCGAGTCCGCGCCGAGGACGGAGTCCAGGCCCGGGGTGTCGACGAGGTCGAAGGCGCGCAGGCAGGGGCTGGGGTCGCTGACCACCAGGTGGTCGATCGCCCGCAGCCGGGCGTGTGCGGCGGTGTCCTCGTCGCGGGCACGGGAGGTGAGGTCGCGCAGTTCGTCCGGGTGGTGCCGGGTAGGCGGGCGGCCGTCCTTGTAGTGGACGGTGACGGTGCGGTCGGGGCCGTGGGTGAGGCGGCTGACGTTGAAGGTCAGCTCCTCGGCCCCGGTGTCCACCCGGTCCGCGCCGAGCAGGGCGTTGACCAGGGTGGACTTGCCCGCGCTGACCCGTCCGACCAGGGCGACCCGCATGGGGCGGGCGGTCAGTTCGCGGTAGCCGTCGAGGGCGTCGAGCACCGGGAGGACGGCCGGTGGCACCCGGTGGCGGGGGCCGAGCATCGCGGCGGCCTCGCCGACGGCCCGTTCGGTCGCCTGCCGGACGGTCTCCTCGGGTGCCGTCGGCCCGGCACCGGCGGCCGGCAGCCCGGCGTTCTCCGCCGCCGGTCCGGTCGCGGCGGGGGCGGTTTCCGGTGCGGGGGCGTCCGGGCGGCGGGCCCTGCGCCACCAGCGGCCGCCGGCCGGGCTCACCGCCGGGCCAGCAGCTCGGCCAGCCGGGCGCCGTCCCGTTCCACCCCGGCCCGGGTCTCGACCAGCGGCCGTCTCTCCAGGCCGAGTTCGGCGGCCCGGCGGGTGGCCTGTTCGCTGGTGGCCGTCCGGGCGGACTCCAGCCGGGCCAGGGTCTCCCGGGCGGACTCCCGCTCGCGGGCGATCCGGCTCTCCAGTTCGGCGCGCACCGCGCCGGCCAGTGTCCGGGTGACGTCCCCGACCGCGTTGGCGAGGTGGCTGTACTGGCCGGCGCGCATCGCCTCCAGTTCGGTGCGCAGGCTGGCCCGGCGGGCGGCCCGGTCGGCGAACTCCTGGTCGCGGGAGGCGGACCGGTAGCCGGCGTACCCGCCGAACAGGGCGCCGACCACCGAGCCGATCGAGGAGCCCAGTTGGGCACCGACGGCGGTGCCCGCGCCGGGCAGCACGAGGGTGCCGATCACCGCGCCGATCGCACCGGCGGCGAGCCCACCCGCGGTGGTGCCGACGCCGGAGCCGAAGGAGGCGCCGCGCAGCCGTCCGGCGGTCGGCGAGCGGCGTTCCTCCTCGCCGAGCCGGCCGGTGACCGCGAGCGGTGGCACGGGCGGCTCGGGGAGCGCGCCCGTCCGGCGGACGTCCAGCTCCAGCCCGTTGCGGCGGGCGAAGTCGGCCTGGAGTTCGGCGGCCCGGCGGGCGGCCAGTTCGCCGAGCGTCCCGGTGACGAGCGCCGCGTCGGCGGCCAACTGGCCGACCAGCCTGTCGGGATCGGCCAGCATGGCGTCGTCGTAGAGGTACTCGGTGCGGAAGCGGTGCCACACCTCGTCCAGCTCCTGCTGCGCCCGGGTGGTCAGGGTCCGGCCCAGTTCCTGGACGGCCTCGGCGAGTTCGCGGCGCCACCGGGCCTCGGAGGAGCCGAGCTCCGCGATGCGGCGTTCGCGTTCGGCGGTGTCCCGGTGGAGTTCCTCCAGGCGGGTGCGGGTGGTGTCGAGCAGCGACTGCAGCTCGGCCTCGACCGGCCGGAGCAACGTCCGTGCGGAGGCTTCGAGTTCGGCGAGCGAGGCGCCGATGAGCAGCGAGGCGCGGCGGGCGGCCAGCGCCGACCAGAGGAGCTCCTCGAAGGCCTCGAAGTTGCTGATCTCCAGGTCCTCCGGGTCGCCGTCGGCGAGGTGGTCGAGCTTGGCGCGGGCGGAGACCGGGACGAGCGGCACCTGCCGGGGAGGCAGGCCGGTGGCGTCGGCCAGTTTGGCGAGGGTGTTGGCGTGGATCGCCGTCCAGTCGCCGACGGTGTCGATCTTGGTGAGCGCGAACAGCAGTCCGTCGGTGCCGTCCAGTGCCCTGGACGCGCCGGCGGCCCGGGTGAGGAAGCGCAGCTCGCTCTCGGTCAGCGGCTGGGTGGCGTCGGCGACGAAGACCAGCGCGTCCGCCTGCGGCAGGAAGCCGGTGGTGACCGCGGTGTGCTCCCGGTGGACCGCGCCCACGCCGGGGGTGTCCACCAGGACGAGTCCGGTGGCCAGCCGCGGGTTGGGCAGGTGGACGGAGATCAGCCGGACCCGTTTGAGGTTCCCCGGGTTGCCGGACTCGGTGGCGTACTCGGCGATCCGGTCGCGGGTGATCTCCAGCTGCTGCGGCCCGCCGTCGCCCTGCCCGTCGGGCGGGTCGAGGGTGACCACGACCCGCTCCTGCGGGCCGTACGCGGCGGTGGTGACCAGACTGGTGGCGAAGTACGTGTCCCGGGGGAAGAGGTCCGGCTCCTCCAGCAGCGCGTTCAGCAGGGTCGACTTGCCGCGCTTGAACTCCCCGCAGACGACCACGGTCAGCGTGCCGTCGCGCAGCCGTCCCTCCGCCGCCGCCAGGCGCTCGGCGGCGGCGGCGTTGCGGGCGGCGACGGCGACCGGGCCCAGGGCCGCGAACAGCGCCAGAGTGTCGGCGCGCAGCGCGTCGAAGTCCCGGGCGGCGGCGCCGGAGGCGGTGGGGGTCATGCGGTCCTCGAAGGGGGTGCGGGCGGTCCGGGGCGGCGGCGGGCGGCGGGGTCGGGCCGGCGGGTCAGGTCGGGTCGCGGCGCAGCACGCCCTCGGCCTCGGTCGACGTCCGGTCGGCGTCCTGGACGGCCTGGTGGAAGGCCGCGTCCTCGGCCTGCTGCGCCTCGCGGTCGGCGACCGAGGCGTGGATGCGGTCCTGCGCCACGATGCCCTGCAACTGGGCGTTCATGGCGTCGAGCTGCTTCGGATCGGCGTGCAGGACGCCGTGGATGAAGGCCATCGTGTCGGCGGCCGCCGGGTTGTACCCGGCCACCTCGTCGATCACCGGGTCGCCGTACGGTCCGGCCGTCGCCGGCGGCCGGACGGAGGCGTCCGGACCGGCGTCCGGGTCGAGCGGCACCGCGCTCTCCGGGTGCTCGTACGCGGCGGTGAGCCGGTCCTCGACGGACGGGCCGTCCGTGGCGTCCCCGTGGCCGGTGCCGTCCGGGGAGTCAGGGGAGTCCGGGTTGTCGTGGTGCCCGGTGTCGGTGGGCGAGTCGTCGCCGTGCGGGTGGTCGGTGAGGCCCATCGCCTCGGCCACGTCGCCGAGCAGGTCGGCGACGAGGACGGCGGCCTCCTCGACGAAACCGGTCAAGGCGTCGACGGTGTCGTGCTGGTCCGGCAGGTGCAGCGGGTCGTCCGCCCCGCCGAGCGGGTCGTCCATGCGGTCCTTCACCCTTCGTTCCTCCGGCGGTCGTTGCCGCGGCGTCCGGTCGAGCGACCGAAGTACCCCAGCAGTCCGAGGCCGAGCAGCCACAGTCCGGTGGTCAGGTAGTGCCGGCCGTCCAGGCCGTGGCCGACGCCCGCCACGAGCGCCGTCACTCCGCCGCCGACCACCAGCGGCAGTGCCAGCAGCCGGGCGAGCGGGACCCGCCGGGTCCACCGCCAGGCCAGCGTGCCGAGCACCAGGACGGCGATCACCACCAGCAGGACGCCGGTGGAGCGCCAGGCCTGTTCCCAGTAGCCGGCGTACTCGTAGCACTCGTAGTCGTAGGAGGAGTAGTACGTGCATTCCCTGATGGTCGCGTTGTTGAAGAAGCCCGTCCCGACGGCGGCCAGGCCGACCGCGCCGAGCAGCCACAGCCGCCAGGACACCTGGTGCGGCGGCGTCCCGGTCTCCCGGGCGGCGGTTGCCGCTCCGGCCTCCTGTTCCACCGCGATCAGCCACTCGCCCGCGGCCACCGTCTCGCCCGGGCCGCGCAGTTGGCGGACGACCCGGCCGGGGGCGGTGGCGGCCAGGTCCAGCAGGGCGCCGTCCGGGGTGCGCAGGGTGCCGAGTGCGGCCCCGGCCGGGTAGCTGCTGCCCGGGGCGAAGTGCCATTCGGTGAGTTCGGCGGGGGTGCCGTTGCCCCAGGCGAGCGGGACGGCGCCCTGTTCGGTGGCGACGGGCGTCAGTCGGCGCTCGTCGGCGCGGGCGGCCCAGGCCGCGGCGCCGTGCACCACCGCCAGGTCCGGGTCCTCGACCAGCCGCAGCGGCCGGTTCAGCCGTTCCGCGAGCAGGGTCCGGACGAGCGGGACGCGGGTGGTGCCGCCGACCAGGAGCACCGCGTCGACCTCCTTGGCCTTCGTCCCGTGGGCGGCGAGCAGCTCGCGGCAGCAGTGCACCGTCCGGTCGAGCAACGGGCCGATGAGTGCTTCCAGTTGGGAGCGTTCGACGCGGCTGGCCGGGGTGACCGGGGTGAAGTAGTCCTCGACCTCGGTGGCTTCGCTCAGCTGGTGCTTGATCCGGCGGACGAAGTCTCCGAGTTCGAGCCTGGCCCGGGTGGCGCCGGCGGCCATCAGCGGGTCGAGCCAGTCCCTGGCCTCGGTGGCGATCCCGCCGGTGAGCAGGGCGTCGATGTCGCGGCCGCCGCAGTCGTCCAGTGCCGCGTGGCCGAGCACGGTGCGGGCGCCGTCGGCGCCGATCCGCACCAGGGCGGTGTCGAAGGTGCCGCCGCCGAAGTCGTAGACCAGC
>NZ_BAAALD010000091.1:0-31482 GCF_039528095.1 Kitasatospora arboriphila | reverse complement strand
GAGATCAACTCCTTGGCTCACAGAACGACATGGCTCCGACCCGACTTGTACCCGCTGCCGGTGCCGGTGCCGGTGCCGGTGCCGGTGCGGGGTGCGGGGCCGCCGTGCGCCCGTGCAGGGGCGGCGACTGGCCCGGCGTGCCCGCCGGCGGGAGTGGTGCGGTGGTCATACGGGCCCCCGATCGCTCGTACCGGACAGCAGGCGGCACCGGCGGGGTGCGGGCCCGCGCGGTGGCCCGCGCCAGCCTTCCCGCGCGGCGCGCCGGGCGCAGGGCGCGGCTCGCGGCACTGCTCCGTCGGGGTGAGCGCTGTCCCTCCGACGGAGCAGCCGGCCGTCCCGGTCGCCCGCCGCCCGCGGGCCGCGCGATCCCGTGTGCGCCGTCGCACCCCGGGTCTACACTCGCGGTCTGACGCCAGGTCAGGCCGGGGCGCGGTGTGCGCCCCGCGGGGGGCGGCTACGGGGGTGCAGGTGGCTCAGGGCTCGGCGCGCGAGAGCGCCCGGATCGGTGGTATGCGCACGACCGCCAAGTACGAAGTCGACGCGCTGGTGAAGGACCTCATCGGCCAGTTCAGCGGCGCCCGGCTGCCGATGCCGGTCGTCGTGCTGTACGCCGAGGACGACGACCCGGATCTGGACCGCGAGGTCCGCGGCGTGGTGCACGCCGTCCAGGAGGCGCAGGAGGCCGGCGGACTGCCGTACCGCGTGGTCGCCGGCGCGGACGGCGACGACCCGCACCGCAACGCCGTCGCCATCGTGGACTCGCTGGCCAAGGGCCCCTGGGCCCGCCGCGGCCCCGCCTGGTACCGCAGCTACCCCGCGCCCCGCTCCCGGCTGGTCGCCGCGATCGAGTCGGCCGCCCGGCACGCCCTCGCCGCCCCCGACGCCGCCGGCCGGCCGCTCGACGACCACGTCGAGACCGTCCTCGGCCGGCTCCGCGACCTGCACTGGCGGCCCGAACCGCGCCCGGCCGGCGGCGAACTGCAGCGGCTGCTGTCGCCCGTGCTCAACTCCACCAGCCTGATCGGCGCCTTCGTCCTCGCCGGGCTCACCAGCCTGCTCACCCAGGCCACCTGGCAGGTCGTCGTCCTCGTGCTGCTCGCCGCCCTGCTGGTGCTCGGCGTCACCGGCTGGGTCCGCCGCAACACCGCGCCGCTCTCCTGGCTCGGCCGGGCCAGCCGCTGGTTCGCCACCACCACCTTCCTCGCCGCGTCCGGCCGGCAGGCCGTCGCCTGGTCGCTCTGGCGGCCCCGGATGTCCTGGGACGTCACCCGGGCGCGCGCCCGCGAGGTCGCCGGCGAGATCCTCAAGGCCCAGCTGCCCGGCACCCCCGACGACGAGAAGGACCGCGCCCAGCAGTTCCACCTGCAGCTGCGCACCCTCGCCCTGCTGGAGGACCTCCGCTGGGCGCACCGCTCCTGGGCGCCGGACCTGCGCGGCCGCAAGCGCCGCGTCCCGCCGGTCGTCTTCGTGCCCCGCGCGGACGCCCGCAACGGCGCGCTGCGGGTGCTCGGCGCGATCTCCGACGTCCGCAGCCGCCGCAGCGAGCAGGACCCGCTGCTCGTCCTCGCCGCCGTCGCCCACGCCGACGTCGCCGCCTGGCTGGAGGACGCCGGCACCGCCCCCGTCACCGTGCACGCCGTCGGCTCCCGCCGCCGCGGCCCGTACGAGAACTGGGTCAGCGACCTGCGGGTCCGCCAGGCCCCCAGCCGCGGCCGGGCGCTGGCCTGGACGCTGCCCGTCCGGCTCACCCGGCACCAGCTGGGGGCCGGCGAGACCACCCGCCTCGCCCCGGTGCCGGTCGGCCGCTCCTGGTGGTTCCTGTGGTCCCGCTGGACGGTGCTCGCCGTCCTCGTCCTCGCCGCCTGCGGCGGCCTGCTGCGGGTGCAGCAGCTCGGCGACCGCTACTGCGGGCCCCGGCTGCTCGGCTCCAACCCGGACGCGGTCTGGCGGGTGGACCCGGGCGGCACCCGCGAGTGCGTCGGCGTCGCCACCGGCGGCGTCTCCCTCGCCGGCGACGGCGGCGGCATCCGCCTCAGCGGCACCCTGCCCGGCGAGGACACCGACCGCACCGGCGCCGCCGTCGGCCTGGAGACCCTGGAGGCCGCGATCCGGCGCGAGAACGCCCGGGTCGACGCCCTGCCCGACGTCCACTACGTCACCGTCGTCTACGCGGGCTCGCTCACCACCGTCGCGGGCCAGCAGTCCCGCGCCCTCAACAGCCTCAAGGAACTCACCGGCGTCCACCTCGCGCAGATCCGCAACAACGCCGGCCCCGGCGACCCGCTGAAGATCAAGGTCCTGGTCGCCAACGGCGGCCAGGACATGTACTTCCAGACCGACATGGTGCGGCGGATCGTCGACCTCGCCCGCCGGGACCGCTCGATCGTCGGCGTGGTCGGCCTCGGCCGCGACACCGCCGACAGCGACAGCTCGCTCACCCTCCTCCAGCAGGCCGGCCTCGCCGTCGTCAGCACCACCAACTCCGGCAGCTACCTCGCCAAGGGCCACGTCAACTACTTCGGCCTCGCCGCCACCGACCAGGAGGAGGCCGCCGCACTGCGGCTGATCGTCGACGGCCTCGCCGTGCCGCCCGCCGACCGCTGGGCCGCCGTCCTCACCCGCACCGCCGGCCGCGACGACCGGTACAGCCCCGAACAGGCCCAGTACGGCTCCGCGATGCTCAAGGAGGCCGGCTTCCAGCTCATCGGCGGCCACCCCCTCGAGTACGGGCTCACCAGCAACGGGGACCCGGACTTCGAGGCGGCGCTCAGCACCAGCTGCCACTCCGAGCACCCGCCGGCCGTGCTCTACCTGGCGGGCCGCGCCGACGACGTCAACCAGCTGATGCGGCGCCTCGCCGCCGACGCCGGCTGCAGCCGGCCGCTCACCGTCCTCACCGGCGACGACCTGACGAAGGCCCAGTTCCGCACCGGCGCCACCTCGATGGCACCGCAGGCCACCCTCTACTACACCGCGCTCTCCGACCCCTCCGTCACCGCCCGCGACTCCGACCTCGCCGCGGTCGCCGCCGCCGAGCTGCGGCTCGCCCCCACCGGCGGCAACCCCTACGAGGACGACGTCTTCTCCGACGGCGCGCTCGCGCTCGCCTACGACGCCACCGCCGCGCTCCAGGCCGGCCCCGCCAAGGCCGGGGCCTCCCAGCACGGCGGCGTCGGATCGGTGATGGCGGGCCTGCGGGCGGTGGAGATGAAGAGCCGGGCCAGCGGCACCGTGGACTTCCGCGACACCCGGCCGCTCGCCACCGGCCCGCAGCCCGGCCACGGGCTGCACATCATCCGGGTACGGCGCGGGCCGCAGGGCACGCCGGTCACCGAACGGATCTGCGGGCGGGCGGCGGGCGACACCCGGCCGCTGACCGGCTGCACGCCGTGAGACCGGCCCGCCCGCCCCGGGGTCAGACCGGGTGGCCGGCCGACCGGAGGCCCTCGCGGACGGCGAGGGCCGCGGCGACGGCACCCGCGTGGGCCTCGGGGCGGGCGTCCGTGGCGGCGGCGATCCGCGCGGCCCGGCGCTCGGCGGCCTCGGCGACCCGCCGGGCCTCCTCGTCGGTCAGCCGGGCACCGTCGAGGCAGGCGGCCCGGCGCCCGCGCACCGCCTCGGCCTCCCGCAGCGCGCGGGCCAGCGCCACCTCGGCCTCCGTCACCCCGTCGGTGAAGTAGTTCGTCACGGCATCGCGGACGGCCGGGACGTACGGCTCCGTCGGCTGCTCTCGGTCGGCCATGGCAGCACGCTAACCGCGGGGGCCGCGGGCGGCACGCAGCACCGCGGGGCACGGACGGGTACGCATGTCAGCCCTTCACCTTCTTCCGCGCCTTCTTCCGGGCCTTCGCGGCCTCGGCCACCTGCTGCTCCTCGTGGGCCCGCTGCGCCGCGTGGAGCAGGCCGTAGCCGAAGGTGTCCTCGCCGTGGCGCCGGGCCCCGGCCGCGGCGTCCACGATCGCGGGCTCGGCGACCACGCCGTCCTGGTGGGCGCCGAGCGGCTGCTGGATCCGCTTCATCCGCTTGCGCAGCTTCTCGGCGGGCGGGCCGGCGGCCGGGGCGGCGCACTCCGCCGCGTACCGGGCCCGTTTGGCCGCCTTGCGGGCGCGGTGCAGCGCCTCGTCGCGTTCGCGGCCGGGCGGCAGGTCGAGCGCGGTGCCGAGGCGGCGGACGGCCCGCCGGCGCTGCCGCTCCAGGACCTTCCGGGCCTCGGACGTGCCGCGCCGGGCCCGCTTGCGCAGCGGCGGCCGGGCGGCGAGCTCGTCGAGGGCGTTCAGCAGGGCGAAGTACCGGCCGCCGTCCATGGCCTGCAGTGCCGTCTGGTGCGCGCGGCGGTAGCGGCGGACGTACCGGGCCGAGATCCGGGCGGACACCTCGGCCGGCCGGCCGGCCGCGGGCAGTCCGGAGGCCTGACGGGCGAGGCCTTCGCCGAGCACCTCGGCGTCCCTGGCCCGGCCGAGCACCTTGCCGAACCGGCGGAGCTCCTTGTCCAGCGGGTCGGTGACGGCGCGGTCGAGCAGCGTGCGGTGGGCGGCGAGCGCGCTGCGGATGCGGCGTACGGCGACCCGCAGCCGGTGCACCGAGTCCGGCCGGTCGACGCGGACGGCCGGGTCGAGGGCGCGGACGGCGACGACCTGGTGGTGCAGGTACCCGGTGAGGGCCGCGGCGACGGATCCCTTCGGCGGCTCGGCCCGGGCGGCCGGTGCTTCCAGCCGGTCGCCGAGCACCCGGCCGAGCTTGGAGCTCGCCGCGGATCTGCGCAGCCCCCGCGCCCGCAGCCGCTCCTCGACCTCGTCCAGCAGCCCGGGGTCGCCGTCGGCCAGCTCGACCTCGGTCTCCGTCCACTCCGTGCGTTCGGGACCGGTGCCGGTCTCGGCGGTGGGCGCCTTGGCCGACACCCGGTCGCGGACCATCTCGGCGAGGGTCCGGTGTTCGGCGTCGACCAGCAGGGTGATCGTCCGGTTCGTCCGCAGCCGGGCCACCGGGGCGAGCCGCTCGCCGCGGGCCGCGCCCCGGACCAGCCGGACGAGCTCCTTGGGCGGCCGCCGCTTGTGCCCGGCGGCCAGCGGCAGCCGGGTCTCGACGCGGATGCCGTCCGAACCGGGCGTCTTCAGATGCCACCCGGCGTCGCCGCCGCCGCTGCGCCGGCGCAGGGTGATCCCGCTGCGCAGCAGGCGCAGGTCGGGGGTGTCGAAGTAGACGGCGTTCAGCTTCTCCGTCCCGCCGGGGACGACCCCGGACACCTGCGACAGCCCGTCGGCGGTCAGCGGGCGGTCGAGGGCGCCGTCGTACTTGCGCTCGTTCTCCTCGTACACGGTGGTCATACCGACCGTCTGTCCGCTCGGGGGCCGCTCCAAGCAGGGCAGCGGCCGGTGTTTCGGGTGGTCCGCGGTTCAGTTCTGCTTGATCGCCGAGACGTCGATCTCCAGGACGACCCGGTCGGAGACCAGCACGCCGCCGCCCTCCAGCGCCGCATTCCAGTTCACGCCGAAGTCCTTGCGGCTGATCGTCACCGAGCCCTCCAAGCCGACCCGGAGGTTGCCGTACGGGTCGACGGCGTTGCCGGTGTACTCGAAGTCGAGGGTGACGGGCCGGGTGGTGGCCTTGATGGTGAGGTCGCCGGTGACCTGGTAGCGGTTGGTGCCGACCCGCTCGACGGTGGTCGAGACGAAGGTGATCTCGGGGTGGTTCGGCGCGTCGAGGAAGTCGTTGGTGCGCAGGTGCTGGTCGCGCTGCTGGTTGCCGGTGTCGATGCTGTCGGTCCGGACGGTGATGCGGCCGTGGGAGCTGCCGGGGTCGTCGCCGTCCAGGTGGGCGGTGCCCTCGAACTCGTCGAAGGAACCGCGGACCTTCGTCACCATCGCGTGGCGGGCCACGAAGCCGATGCGACTGTGGGCGGGATCGAGCACGTACTCCCCGGTGAGCCGGGGCAGCGCGGTGGTCATGGCGGCACTCCTCCTCGGACGGGCCCGGCGGCGGACGGCCGTGCGGGCGTTCCCCCGCCACTGCACTCCTGCCCGGTCTGCCCGCCGGGACACGCGTCGGCGGAGAACGGCCGGACGCGCGAACGGCTGCGGCCGCCCGCGCGGGGCGGGCGGCCGCAGCCGTTCGGATCAGGCGGAGCAGCTGGATCAGGCGTGCACCGCGGCGGCCGGCTCGCCGGCCTCGGCGCTGCCGTCCTGAGCGTCCTCGGCGCCTTCGCCGCCCTGCGGCCGGGCGTGCTTCGGCAGCAGGAAGATCGCCGCGAAGACGACGGCCATCATGGCCAGCTCGACCCCGAGGGTGACCTGCTCGGCGTGCACGAAGTCGCCGCTCTTCACCTGCTCGAAGAAGACGGTGCCGAGGATGGCGGTGCCCAGCGCCGCGCCGAACTGCTGCACCGAGGTGAGCGTGCCGGAGGCGGAGCCGGTCTCGTGCGGCTCGACCGAGGCGAGCACCGTGTCGAAGAACGGCGCCATCACGAAGCCCATGCCGAGGCCGGTGACCGTGAGGGCCGGGGCGAGCTGCCACGGGGTGACCCCGGCGCCGGCCAGGTGCAGGGTGAGCATGATGCCGGCGACGCCGAGCGCCATCACGACCAGGCCGCCGTGCATCACCTTGCGGCCGAAGCGCTGCAGGGCCTGCGAGGCGATGAACGCGACCACCATGCCGAGCGAGGACGGGATGCCCGCGAGGCCGGCCTTGAGCGGCGAGTAGTGCAGGCCGATCTGGGTGTACAGGCTGAAGGTCAGCCAGAAGCCGGTCATCGCGGAGAAGAACAGCAGGCCGAGGACCATGCCGCCGCTGAAGCCGCGCTTGGCGAACAGGCTGGGCTCGACCAGCGGGTCGCCGCCGCTGCGGCTGCGCCGGCCCTCGTACCAGCCGAAGAAGCCGAAGACGGCGACGGAGGCGGCGATCAGGGCGAAGGCCCAGAGCGGCCAGTCGTGCTCGCGGCCCTGCACCAGCGGGAAGATCATCAGGGCCGAGCCGGCCGCGGCGAGCAGGGCGCCGAGCAGGTCGAGGCGGACGGCGCGGGCGCTCTTCCACTCGGGCAGGAAGCCCAGGCCGCCGGCGATCGCGAACAGGCCGAGCGGGATGTTGATCAGGAAGATCATGCGCCAGCCGGTGCCGAACAGGTCGGCGTCGACCAGCCAGCCGGCGAGGATCGGGCCGCCGACCGTGGACAGGCCCATGACCGGGCCGAACATGCCGAACGCGGAGGCCTGCTCCTTCTCGGAGAACATCTCCTTGAGCATGCCGAGGCCCTGCGGCAGCATCACCGCGCCCAGCAGGCCCTGGAAGACCCGGGCGGCGATCAGCTGGTCGGGCCCCTGGGCGAGGCCGCAGCCGATCGAGCCGAGGGTGAAGCCGACGGCGCCGATCAGGAACATCCGGCGGCGGCCGAAGATGTCGCCGAGGCGCCCGCCGGTGATCAGGCCGATGGCCATCGCCAGCGTGTAGGCGGCGCCCATCCACTGGATGGTGCTCTCGCCGCCGCCGATGTCGGCGCGGATGGAGGGTGCGGCGATGTTGGTGACCAGCGAGTCGAGGAGGTCCATGACCTCGGCCGCGAGGATCACGAACAGCGCGGCCCACCGCCATCGGTACGGGGTGGGGGTGTCGGTCATGGCGTCTCCAGACGGGGAACAACGTTTCTATCGAACGAACACCGTTCTACGGAGTCGATCGGCGTTCTGTCAAACAATATTCGCGGCTTCGAACGCTGTTCGCCCTCGGTTACGATGTTCGTCAACGTCCGTCGATCACGGACGTCCGGCCGTGCGTGCGGACCGGGCGTCCCCCCGAGGTGGAAGAGGTGCGCGTGACCTCGGAGATGCCCCCGATCCCGTGGCACAAGGCGCGCAGGGCCGACACCCGTCAGCCGCTCACGCCCGAGGCCGTCGTCGAGGCCGGCATCCACGTCCTCGACCGCGAAGGGCTCGAGGGCCTGACGATGCGCCGGGTCGCTCAGGAGCTCGGCACCGGCCCCGCCTCGCTCTACGCCCACGTGTCCGGCAAGGACGAGCTGCTGGAGCTGATGCTGGAGCGCATCTCCGGCGAGATCCGGCTGCCCGGACGGCCCGAGCCGGAGCGCTGGAAGGAGCAGATCAAGGAGGTCTGCCGGGAGGCGCAGCGGGTCTACACCGCGCACCGCGACATCACCGTGGTCTCGCTCGGCGGCATCCAGCTCGGCCCCAACAAGCTGAAGGTCGCCGAGTTCGTCGTCGGCCTGCTGCTCTCCGCCGGCATCCCCCGGCAGGTCGCCGCCTACGCGTTGGACGGCCTCGGCCAACTGATCGACTCGGACGCCTACGAGGCCTCGCTCTACACCGCGAAGATCGCCGCCGGGGTGGACGTCGACGCCTACTTCGACGGCGTCCGCGACTACCTCGCCCGGCTCCCGGAGGAGCGCTTCCCGCTGCTCAGGGACATGGCGGAGACGATGGTCCACGGCGACGGCGACGAGCGCTTCGAGTTCAAGGTCGAGGTCTTCCTGCGCGGCCTGGAGTCGTACATCGAGCGGTAGCGGCGCCCCGGTCGGGGGCCGTTCCCGCCGTGCGCGTAGGCTTAACGCAAAGATTGAGCTTTAGTGGCGCCCGGGGTCCGCCACGCCCGCGGGCCCGGCGCCGACCGCACCCGGAGGGACGGCCATGTCGTTACTGCACCCCGCCCGCACCGAACCGGCCCCGGCACCCGCCTGGACGGTGGGCGACCTCGTCGTCCGCCGCGTCGACGAGGTCGAACTGCCGGCGCAGACCGGCCCCTGGCTGCTGCCCGGCGCCACGCCCGAGGTGGTCGCCGCCGCCCCCTGGCTGCAGCCCGACTTCGCCGACGCCGACCGGGTCCTGCGGCTGGCCAGCCACACCTTCGCGGTGGCCGCGGGCGGCCTGCGGATCCTGGTCGACACCGGCATCGGCAACGGCAAGGACCGCGCCAACCCCGCCTGGCACCGGCTCGACACCGACTACCTCGACCGCCTGGAACGGGCCGGCTTCCCGCCCGGATCGGTCGACCTCGTCGTCCTCACCCACCTGCACACCGACCACGTCGGCTGGAACACCCGCCGGGACGGGGACGCCTGGGTCCCCACCTTCCCCCGCGCCCGGTACCTCACCAGCCGCGCCGAGTGGGACCACTGGGCGGGCACCGAGCTGGAGGAGCCCCGCCGGCAGATGTTCCGCGACTCCGTCCACCCGGTCGCCGAGCACGGCCTCCTCGACCTGCTCGACGTGCCCGCCGACGGCCTGGAGATCGCGCCCGGGGTGGCGCTCGTCCCGATGCCCGGCCACACCCCCGGCCAGGTCGCCGTCCGGCTGACGAGCGGCGGCGCCACCGCCCTGATCACCGGCGACTGCATCCACCACCCCGTCCAGCTCGCCGAGCCCGGCATCGACAGCCACGTCGACATCGACCCGGCACTGGCCGGGGCGACCCGCCGCAAGCTCCTCGCCGAACTCGCCGACACCGACACCCTGCTGCTCGGCAGCCACTTCCCGCCGCCGACCGCGGGCCTGGTGCGCCGTGACGGCGCGGCCTACCGCCTCCTGGCCGTCCCCGGCACGACGGGACGCCCGGCGGACGGCGGAACCGCACCGTGAGGCTCCCGGGCCGTACCGTGAGGCCCCCGGACCGCACCGTGAGGCCGCGGCGCCGCGGCGGACCGGCCGGATGAGCGGCCGGCCGGTGCCGCGCCCCGGCGGCCGGAGCGCCCGGGTGCAGGAGGCCGTCCGGACCGCGCTGCGGGAACTGGAGGCCGAGGTCGGCCGGTCGGCGCTCACCGTCCCGCTCGTCGCGGCCCGGGCCGGCGTCACCCCGTCGACGGTCTACCGCCGCTGGGGCGACCTGCAGACGCTGCTCTCCGACGCCGCGGTCGAACGGCTCCGCCCGGACGCACCGCCCGAGGACCACGGCTCACTGGCGGCGGACCTGCGCGCCTGGGCCGAGCAGTTCCTGGAGGAGACGGCCGCACCCGCGGGCCGCTCGTACCTCCGCGACGCGCTGCTCGGGGACCCGGAGGGCGGCAACGCCGGCCGCTGCTCCGAGTACGCCGCGGAGCAGATCCGGACGCTGCTCGACCGGGCGGCCGGCCGCGGCGAGGCGGCACCGGACGCCGAGACGGTCCTCGACCGGGTGGTGGCGCCGCTGGTCTACCGGGTCCTGTTCCGGCCCGACGGTCTGGACGCCGTATACGCCCACCGGCTCGTCCGGGACGCGCTGGAGGACTGACCCGCCCGGCCCCCGGTCGTGGACCGGGGGCCGGGCGGGTCGGGCGGGTGCTCCGGACGGTGTCAGGCGCCGCGGCGGGCCGCGGCGAGGTGCTGCTCCAGGGCGGTGACCACCAGGCGGTGGTCCTCGGCCTGGGGGAGGCCGGAGACGGCGACCGTGCCGACCACGCCGACGCCCTCCACGGTGACCGGGAAGGCGCCGCCGTGCGCGGCGTAGGTGTCCGGGTCGAGCCGGGACTTCTCCTCGAAGGTCTCGCCCTTCGCCGCGAAGCGCAGCCCCACCAGGTAGGAGGAGCAGCCGTAGCGGTCCACCGTCCGGGTCTTGCGCAGGATCCAGGCGTCGTTGTCGGCCGAGCTGCCGGGCAGCGCGAAGCGGAAGAGCTGCCGGCCGTTGCGGCGGACGTCGACCACCACCGGTGCCTGCTCGGCCCTGGCCAGCTCGACGAGCCGGGTGCCGAGCCGCCAGGCGTCCTCGTTGTCGAAGCCGGGCAGGCGCAGCCGGCACTCCTCGTCCTCGATCCGGTGGATCAGGGCGGCGATCTCCTCGGGCGTCCCGGGACCCTTCTTCGGGCTGCTCGGCGGGTCGCCCGCCGGCTCGGTCGTCGGCTCGGTCATCGGGCGTCCTCCACGGTCAGTGCGACGGTACGGCCCTCGGCGGCGGAGCGCCGGGCGGCCTCCAGCACGACGAGGGCGGCGACGGCGTCGCGCGGGTCGACCGGGGCGGCCGCGCCCTCGCGCAGCGCACGGACGACACCGGCGTAGAAGGCGGGGTAGTCGCCCGGCAGCGAGGGGTACGGCGCCGCGCCGTCGACCGTGCCGAGCAGGCCGCGGTCGGCCTCGGCGACCTCGCCCCAGCCGGGGCCGGGGAGCTGCCCGGCGCGCAGCGCGTCCTCCTGCGGGTCCATCCCGTGCACGGTGTACGCGGCGCGGTCGCCGAGGACGCGCAGGCGGGGGCCGAGCTGGCCGGCCAGGGCGCTCATCCACAGGTGGGAGCGGACGCCGGAGGCATGGGTGAGGGCAACGAAGGCGTCGTCGTCCGCGGCGGCGCCGGGGCGGCGGGCGTCGACCTCGGCGTACACGTGCGTGGCGGGGCCGAAGAGGGTCAGCGCCTGGTCCACGAGGTGGCTGCCGAGGTCGTAGAGGATGCCGCCGGCGTCGGCCGGGTCGGCGGACTCGCGCCAGCCCTCCTTGAGCTCCGGGCGCCAGCGCTCGAAGCGCGACTCGTAGCGGTGCACGGTGCCGAGCGAGCCGTCGGCGACCAGCTGCCGGACGGTACGGAAGTCGGCGTCCCAGCGGCGGTTCTGGAAGACCGTCAGCAGCAGGCCGCGGTGGCGGCCAGCGGCTTGTCCACCACCACGGGCAGGCCCGCCTCCAGCGCGGCGCGGGCGAGCGGCACGTGGCTGCGGTTGGGGGAGGCGACGACCAGCAGGTCCAGGGCGGAGGGGTCGGCGAGCAGCTGGTCGGCGGTGTCGACGGCGCGGGCCTGCGGGTGCTCGCGGCGCAGCTGCTCGCGGCGCTCGGGGCTGGCGGTGACCACGGCCTCCAGCCGCAGGCCCGGGGTGGTGGCGATGAGCGGGGCGTGGAAGGCGGCGCCGGCCAGGCCGTAGCCGACCAGGCCGACGCGGAGTGCGGGGTGCTCGGGGTGCTGGGTGCTCTCGGTGGTCATACCGCCAGTTAAACAACAGTGTTTCCTAAGTGCAAGTCCGGGCGCGCTCCGGGCCCGGTCCGGGCGCGGATCGGGCGGGGGATCGGGCGTGGTCCGGGCAGGGTTGCGGCGCGGTCCGGGCACGCCGGGTCCGGGCACAATGGGCCCCATGACGACGCACCCCGGCCCGACCGGCACCAACCTGGCCGGACTGCGCGACCACAACGCCGCACTCGTGCTCGGCCTGCTGCGCGCCGCCCCCGAGGGCGGCAGCCGGGTCGGACTCGCCGCCCGCACCGGCCTCACCCCGCAGGCCATCGGCAAGATCACCGCCCGGCTGCTCGCCGAAGGCATGATCGAGGAGGCCGGCCAGAGCGCCTCCACCGGCGGCAAGCCCCGCACCCTGCTCCGGCTGCGCGCCGAAGCCGCCTGCGCCGTCGGCGTCCACCTCGAACGCGACGAACTCACCGTCCTGCTCGTCGACCTGACCGGCCGCCGCCTCCACCTGCACACCCGGCCGGTGGCGGCGGACATCGCCCCCGGCGACGCCGTCCGCCTGGTCGCCGACGGGATCCGCCGTGCCGCCGAGGCCCTGCCGGAGGGGGCGCGGCTGCTCGGCGCCGGCATCGGCTGCCGCGGCCCGCTCGACCACGCCGCGGGCGTCCTGCACTGGTTCACCCCGGCCGGCCCGCGCGGCTCGTCCGACTGGCACCACTACCCGCTGCGCGACGAACTCGCCGCCCGCCTCGACGGACTGCCCGTCGTGGTCGACAAGGACACCAACACCGCCGCCCTCGGCGAGGCGCCCGCCGCCCCGCGGCCCGGCGGCGGCCTCGCCTACGTCCACCTCGCCGCCGGACTCGGTGCGGGCCTGCTCCTCGACGGCGCGCTGCACCGCGGCACCCGCACCAACGCCGGCGAGTTCGGCCACCAGACCGTGCAGGTCGACGGGCCGCTCTGCACCTGCGGCAACCACGGCTGCCTGGAGGTGCTCTGCCTCGCCGCCCTGGAGCGCGGCGACCACGCGGCCGCCGCCCGGCTGGTCGGCGTGGGCGTCGCCAACCTCGTCCGGCTGCTCGACATCGACCGGGTGGTGCTCGGCGGCCGCGCCGTACTGGCCGCCCCCGACACCTACCTCGACGGCGTCACCGCCCAGCTGGAGGCCCGCATCCCCGACCCCGAATGGCAGCCCGTCCCGGTCACCCTCGCCGCCGCCGGCCACCTCGCCGTCGCCGCGGGCGCCGCCGAACTCGTCCTCGGCCCGCTCTTCGGCCGCCGGACCTGAGAGGCGGTTCCTGCCCGGAGGATGCGTCCCGACCCGACAACGAAGGCGTCTCGCCGGACGCCGCGGACGCACGGGGCCGGACGGTCCGCTCGACCGTCTCCTCGACCTCCGGGTCGGCCCCGCGCACCAGGTCCCTGACCCGGCGGCAGACGTCCTGCTGCCGGCCGGGCAGGGCGTCGATGGGCGCGTCCACCCGCGGATCGGTCTCGTGGGCCACCGTACGACTCCCGCCGGCCCGCCCCGCCCCGGGACCGGCCGGCGCCGTGCCCGCCGTCCGGGAACGGCTCAGCCGGGCCGGTCGCCGGTGCGCAGGCCGGCGAGGAGCGCGTCGATGGTGCGGCGGGTGGTGGCGGCCATGTCCACCGACTCCGGGGCCAGCAGCCACTGGAGCTGCAGGCCGTCCATCACCGCGATGATCGCGTTGGCCACCGACTCGACGTCGGTGTCCGCCCGGGTCTCGCCGAGCTCGCAGGCCTCGACGAGGGCCTCCACCACCATGGCCCGCAGGCCGGCGTAGCGGCTGCGGAAGAAGTCCTGGGCCGGGTGGCCCTCGGTGACGCTCTCGGCGGAGAGCACCGCGTACAGCCGGACGATGCCCTCGCGCTCCGCATTGCGCCGCACCGTCTCCACCAGGTGGTCGAGGAGGGCGAGGCCGCGCGGCCGCTCCGTGCCGAGCTGGGCCATCTCGGAGTCGTCCCGCAGCTCCAGCACGCCGCTGAGCAGGGCGGTCTTGGAACGGAAGTGGTGCAGCAGGCCGGGCTGGGTGAGGCCGGCCCGTTCGGCGATCTCGGCGAGCGAGGCGTGGTGGTACCCGCGGGTGGCGAAGGTCTCCACGGCGATCGCGAGGATCTCCTCGCGGCGGCGCGCACCGCCCGGCCGCGGGGAGCGGGCGCCGCCCGGGGCGCGGTGCGCCGGGTGCTCCGCGGGCTGGTCGGGGCTGTGGTCGGCGGTGCGGTCGAGGGTCACCGGGTGAGTGTACGAGCCCCCGGACCGGGCCCGCGGACGGGTCGCCGGGCGCCGACCGTCCCCGCGGCCGACGATCCGTCAAGCTCTGAAAAAAGTGGGGCAGAAGACTTACCTAGTGGTCGGTAGGTCTGATTGCATGTCAGCGGCCCTCAGCAGTGCACCACCCGGCGCGGCCCCCTGCCGCCGCCGGACGCGCCTGTGTGCGCGTGTCCGCCCATCCACCGCGATACGGAGAGACACGTGGAACCCACCCGTCACGGCACCACCCGCCGCCCGCGCCGCCGGGCCCTGCTCGCCGGCGCCCTGCTCGCCGCGTCCGCCCTGGCCGCGGGCACCGTGCCGCTGAGCACGGCGCAGGCCGCCGAGCCGGCCGCCGGCGGACGCCCGCTGCCGTACCTCGACGCGAAACTGCCCGTGCAGCAACGCGTCAAGGACCTCCTCGCGCGGATGACCCCGGACGAGAAGATCGGCCAGATGACCCAGGCCGAGCGCAACGCCGTCGACGCCGACCGGGCGCAGATCACCGACCTGAAGCTCGGCTCGCTGCTCTCCGGCGGCGGCTCCACGCCCACCCCCAACACCCCCGCCGCCTGGGCCGACATGGTCGACGGCTACCAGCAGCGCGCCCTCGCGACCCGGCTGCACATCCCGCTGCTGTACGGCGTCGACTCCGTCCACGGCCACAACAACCTGGTCGGCGCGACCGTCTTCCCGCACAACATCGCGATGGGTGCCACCCGCGACCCGGACCTCGTCGAGCGGGCCGCCCACATCACCGCCACCGAGACCCGGGCCACCGGCCCGCAGTGGGTGTTCGCACCGTGCGTCTGCGTGGCCCGCGACGACCGGTGGGGCCGCACCTACGAGAGCTACGGCGAGGACCCGGACCTGGTCTCCCGGATGGAGACCGCCGTCGACGGCTTCCAGGGCGACAGCCGCAAGGACCTCGCCCGCCCCGACCGGGTGCTGGCCACCGTCAAGCACTACGCCGGTGACGGCGACACCGCCTACGGCAGCTCCACCAGCGGCAGCTACAAGCTGGACCAGGGCGTCACGATCACCGACCGCGAGCACTTCCGGACGGTCGACCTCGCCCCCTACGTCACCGCCGTCCGCAAGCACGACGTCGGCAGCATCATGCCGTCCTACTCCAGCGTCGACTGGACGGAGGACGGCATCGGGAACCCCGTCAAGATGAGCGCCAACAAGGAACTGCTCACCGACGTCCTCAAGCAGAAGATCGGCTTCGACGGCTTCCTGATCAGCGACTGGGACGCGATCAACCAGATCCCCGGCGACTACCCGACCCAGGTGCGCACCGCCGTCAACGCCGGCCTGGACATGTTCATGGTGCCGTACAGCGCCGAGAAGTTCGAGCAGGCCCTGCTCGCCGAGGTGCAGGCCGGCCGCGTGCCGCTCTCCCGGATCGACGACGCGGTGCGCCGCATCCTGCGCGCCAAGTTCGAGCTCGGCCTCTTCGAACACCCCTACACCGACCGCTCCAACGCCGCGACCATCGGCTCGGACGCCCACCGCGCGGTCGCCCGCCGTGCCGTCGCCGAGTCCCAGGTCCTGCTGAAGAACGCCGACCGCGCCCTGCCGCTGAAGGCCCACCAGAAGATCTACGTCGCCGGCGCCAACGCCGACGACATCGGCAACCAGGCCGGCGGATGGACCGTCACCTGGCAGGGGCAGAGCGGCAACACGATTCCGGGCACCACGATCCTCCAGGGCATCCGCCAGTACGCCCCGGACGCGGCGTACAGCCGGGACGCCTCCGCGCCCGCCGCCGGGTACGACGTCGGCGTCGTGGTCGTCGGCGAGACCCCGTACGCCGAGGGCATGGGCGACGTCGGCAACGGCCACACCCTGAACCTCTCCGACACCGACCGGGCGAACGTCGACCGCGTCTGCGCCGCCGTTCCCACCTGCGTCGTCCTCGACGTGGCCGGCCGTCCGCAGATCATCACCGGCGAACTGCCGAAGGCCGACGCCTTCGTGATGTCCTGGTTGCCCGGCAGCGAGGGCGGCGGCGTCGCCGACGTGCTCTTCGGCAAGCGGGGCTTCACCGGCAAGCTCCCGGTCAGCTGGCCGCGCAGCGAGGCCCAGGAGCCGATCAACATCGGCGACCGCCACTACGACCCGCTCTTCCCGTACGGCTTCGGCCTCACCACCCGCCGCTGACCGCACCCGCGCCGGCCGCACCCGCGGTCCCGGCACCAGGCCACCCGCCGCCGCTGCCGACCCAGCGGCGGCGGGGACCCGTGGAGGACCCTCCCGGCGCAGGGAGGGTCCTCCGCGCACCACCCCGCGCACCACCCCGCGCACCAGCTCCCGCACCGGCCCGCCCGCCGGGACACGCGGGGAGTGCCTCGCGGACCGGCCCGCGGATCCGCCGCGCATACGATCGGGAGCACTCCGCCGCCGTCCGGTCGCGCACCGGGGGAAGACAGGTGCGCGCGTGATCGCGCTGGTCGTCAGCATGGGGACGCTCTTCGCGTGGGCCCTGGTGGCCGGACGGCTCGCCCGCTGGAGCATCACCGCCCCCGTCGCGATGACCGCGGCCGGCGTGGTGCTGACCGTCGGCCCGCACCCGCTGGTCACCGTCAGCATGACCACCTCGGACGCCGAGCGCGCCGTCGAGATCATCCTCGCCGTGCTGCTCTTCACCGACGCCACCGCCGTGCCGAAGGGTGTCGTCCGCGCACACCGACGCCTGCTCGCCCGGCTGCTGCTGGTGGCCCTGCCGCTCACCGTCCTCGCCGGCGTGCTGGTCGGCGGACTGCTCTTCCCGTCCGGCCGCTGGTGGCTGGTCGCCCTGTTCGCCGCGGTGACCGTCGCCGTCGACCTCGCACCCGCCGCCGAAGTGATCAAGGACAGCCGGCTGCCGTCCTGGCTGCGCGGCGTCCTCACCGTCGAGACCGGCCTCAACGACGGCATCCTCGCGCCCCTCTTCCTGCTCTGCCTGGCCGGCGCCGACGCCTACGGCGACGTCCCGCAACCCACCGGAAACCCGCTCGGCGACGCCCTCGACGCCGTGCTCCGGGCCGTCGTCGCCGGCGCGCTCGTCGGCCGCCCCGGCGGCCTGCTGCTGCGCCGCGCCTGGCAGGCCGGCTGGACGAGACCTTCCGCCGTCCGGCTCGGCATCCTCGCCCTGCCGCTCGCCGCGTACGGGCTGGGCATCCTGCTGGACGGCAGCGGTTTCATCGCGGCGTTCGTCGCCGGGCTCTGCTTCGCACCCGACGTGCGGGCCCTGCCGCCCAAGGCCCTGCACCTGGTCGAGGACGTCGGTGCGCTGCTCTCGCTGGCACTCTGGTTCGTCTTCGGCGAACTCGTCACCCAGGCCTTCACCGGCGACTTCGACGGCCGGGTGGTGGCCTACGCCGCCCTGTCGCTCACCGTCGTCCGCGTCCTCCCCGTCCTGCTCGCCCTGGTCGGCAGTGGCCTCCATCGAGCCGACCGGCTGATGCTGGCCTGGCTCGGCCCCCGCGGGATGGCCACCATCGTGTACGGCCTGCTCGCCTTCAACGGCCTGGCCCCCGTCGACCCGCACGCCGCCGACCTGGTCGGCCAGTTGATGACCATGACCGTTCTGATGAGCCTCGTCCTGCACGGCCTCACCTACGGGCCGCTCGCCGCCCGCTACGCCCGCCGCACCGGCCGCGACGGCGGTGGCCGAGGCCGCCGCGGCCCGCGGTGACGAGCGAACGGCGGGCGGGGAACGGCGGGCCGGGAGCGACGGGCGAGGGTGTCGGCGGAGTGCGGTTGAATGGCGGCCTTGCCGAACGAACGGGGGAGCGGCCGTGAACGAGTCCGAGGTGGTGGCCGCCGCACGGCGACCCACGGCCGCCTGGCTGGAGTCCTGCTTCGGCCCGGGGACGGTCTGGCGGCCGACCGAGGCCGAACTGCCGGCGTCACTGACGAACGCCGGGGTACGGGACTTCCTGACCACGGTCGGGGTGCCGGCCGTCCGGCTCTCCTTCGTGGACTGGCACTCCGGGGACCTTCCGGAGAAGGGCATGTGGGCGGAGGACCCGGACGAGCTCTACGGCCTCCGCAGGCCCGATGACGACTCGCCGCCCGCCTGCCACGCGTACTGCATCGGCACCTACGGCGTGCGGCACCTCATGGTGCGCGGCGACCCGGCGTCGTCGAGATGTACGACCCCGAGGGCTGGGACCACGCCCGGGGCTACGGCGGCCAGGTGGCCGGCGCGCTGCCCGAACTGATCGGTGCCCTCGGGCTGCTCGCCCGCTGGGAGGAGCGCCTGACCGGTGAGGAGGCGGATGCCGCGCTCGCCGAATTCACGTCCCTGTTGGTGGAGTTGGGTCAGGGGCCGGATGACTCGGTGCTCTGGGACAACCTGCTGGAGACGCTGCAGGACGAGTACGGGAGCTGGGAGGACTGACGGCCGGCCGCGGCCGCCCGGCCCCCACCGGGCGGCCCAGCACGATGCCGCCCAGGATCAGCGCCATGCCGGCGAGCTGGCGCGGCGTCAGCGACTCCCCGGCGAGCAGGGTGCCGAGCAGCACACCGGTGAACGGATTCAGCAGACCGACCAGGCCCACCGTCCCGGCCGGCAGGCGCCGCAGCCCGGCGAACCAGGCGGCGAAGGCGACGGCGGTGGCCACCACGGCCGTGTAGCCGAAGGCCGTCAGTTCGGAGGCGCCGAGCGCCGGCGGCGGCCCCTCCGCCACGGCGGCGACCGGCAGCAGGAACAGCCCGCCGGCGACCAACTGCCAGGCCGTGGAGGCGAGCAGGCCGGCGCCGGCACCCCACCGCTTGCCGAGCACGAAGCCCAGCGAGGACACCAGCATCGCCGCCACCGAGGCGAGCACCCCGGACGGACTCGCCCCGCCCGTCCCGCCGAGCAGCATCAGGCACACCCCGCCGAGCCCGATCCCCGCCCCCGCCAGGTGCGCCGGGCGGGGCCGCTCGCCCAGCAGCGCCCACCCGGCCAGCATCATCGCCAGGGGAGCGAGCGCCATCACCGTGGACGCCACGCTGGTCGCCAGCAGCTGGGACGCCGTGTAGACCAGCACGAAGAAGGCGCTGGTGTTGAGCAGCCCGAGCACGGCGGAGCGCCACCACCACACCCCGCGCGGAAGCTCCCGGCACAGCGCGAGCAGCAGCAGCCCGGCGGGCAGCGCCCGCACCGCCGCACCGAACAGCGGATGGTCCGGCGGCAGGAACCGCTGGGTGACGAAGTAGTTGACGCCCCACGCCACCGGGGCCACCGCCGTGACCAGGATCCACCGCAGATTGCCTTCCATGGAAGACACTATAGCTTCCGGGGAAGATATGATCCGTGCATGGACCAGCCGCAGCCGCAGCCGCTCGACCGCGTCGCCCGCATCCAGGCCGCCTGGGCCCGCGAACGGCCCGACCTCGACGTCGCACCCCAGGGCGTCATCGGCCGCCTGCACCGCGTCGCCGCCCTCCTCGCCGAGGAACTGTCCGTGGTGTACGGCCGCTACGGCCTCGGCGAGGGGGAGTTCGACGTCCTGGCGGCGCTGCGCCGTGCCGGTGACCCGTTCGAGCGGGCCCCCGGCGAACTCGCCGCGCACACCATGGTCACCACCGGCGCCATGACCAAGCGGGTCGACCGCCTGGAGCGGGCCGGGCTGGTCACCCGCCGCCGCAGCGACGCCGACGGCCGCGGCCGGGTGGTCGCCCTCACCCCCGCCGGCCGGGAGCTGATCGACCGGGCCTTCACCGACCACATGCGCAACGAACACCGCCTCGTCGAGGCGCTCTCCCCGGTCGAGGCGGCCGCCCTGGAGGCACTGCTCACCTCCTGGCTCGCCCGGCTGGAGCCGCCGCAGCCGCAGGCCGGTCCCTGATCCGGGGCGCGGACGTCGCCCCGGCGCCGGGGCGACGACTCCCCGGGGGCCGTGCGGACTCGCCCGCCCCTGCGCCCCCGCCCGGTCGAGAAGCGCGGGCCCGGCGGTGGCGTCGCCGTGGGGTCAGCCCTCGCGCAGGCCCCACGGCGAGCCGTACTCGGTGAGCAGGCCGAGGAAGGGCCGTGCGGGCAGCGCCTCGGGGCCGAGCACGCCGGAGCCGGACCAGGCGCCGGTGGCGATCAGCTCCAGCGCGACGACCGGGTTGATCGCCGTCTGCCAGACCACCGCCTGCGAGCCGTACTCGCGCATCGACCACTGGTTGTCGACCACGTGGTACAGGTACACCTCGCGGGGGCGGCCGTCCTTGGTGCCCTTGACCCAGGTGCCGGCGCAGGTCTTGCCGTGCATCCGCTCGCCGAGGTCGGCGGGGTTGGGCAGGACGGCGGCGACCACGTCGCGGGGGGAGACCTTCGCCGGGCCGAGGTCGCTGCCCACGGCGACCGGCGCGGTGCTGTCCAGGCCGAGCGCGTGCAGCGTCTTCAGCTTGTCGATGAAGTCGTCGCCGAGGCCGTACTTGAAGGTGACCCGCCTGGCGTCGACCCAGCGCGGCACCAGCAGCACCTCCTCGTGCTCGACGTTGACGCACTCCACCGGGCCGATGCCCTCCGGGAAGTCGAACACCTCGGGCTCGCTGAACGGCGCGGTGGTGAACCAGCCGCGGTCGGCCTCGTACACCACCGGCGGGTTGAGGCACTCCTCGATGGTCGTCCAGATGCTGAAGGACGGGGCGAAGTCGTAGCCCTCGACGGTGAGGTTGGCGCCGTCGCGGATGCCGATCTCCTCGATCTCGTCGAAGAGTTCGTCCGCGGCGTGGCGGGCGAAGACGTCGGAGAGCCCGGGCTCCACGCCCATGCCGACCAGGGCCAGCCGGCCGGCCTTCTCCCACTGCTCGGCGCGTTCGAACTGGGCGTCGCCGAGCTTGACCCCGCACAGCTCGTACGGCCGCTCGGGGTGCGGGTGCGACAGCGACATCGCCATGTCGACGTAGTGGGCGCCCGCCGCGAGGGCCGCTTCGAACAGCGGCATCACGAAGCGCGGGTCGGTGGCGTTCAGCAGGACGTCGCAGTCGTGCTCGGCCAGCAGCGCCCGGACGGCGGCCCCGTCGGAGGCGTCCACCTGCCGGGCGCTGAACCTGCCGGCGGCCTCGCCGAGCGCGGCGACCGCGGCCTCGGCCCGGGCGGGGTCGTAGTCGGCGACGACCATGTGGTCGAAGAACGGGCGGCGGGCCGCGATCCGGGTGACGGCCGTGCCCACGCCGCCGGCTCCCACAAGCAGTACTCGCATGGCAGAACTCTTCCTTCCCTGGCGGGTTCCCGCCTGTCGGAAGGAAACTCCGGCCGGCCGTGCAAGGTCAATGGCGTTGGCATAAGCTCGGCGGCGCAGCCGTCCGAGGGGAGCAGTGCCGTGCCGAAGCAGGTCGTGCCCGAGTCGCAGCGCCGCAGGCGGCGCCCGACCAAGCAGGGCGCCCTCCTGTCCGAGGAACTCATCGTGCGGACCGCCCTGCGGATGCTGCGCGAGCACGGCGGCAGCGGCCTCACCGCCCGCCGCCTGGGCCTCGCCCTCGGCTGCGACCCGAGCGCCCTCTACCGCTACTTCCGCGGCATGGACGCCCTGACCCTCGCCATCGGCGACGAACTGATCGGCCGCGCCCTGGCCGGCTGGCGGGCCGGCGGCCGCTGGCGGGACGACCTGCGCGCACTCGGCCTGCGCATCCACCGGTCCTACCTCGACCACCCGCAGGCCGCCGCACTCACCGCCAGCCGGGTCACCGGCCGGGACCGCGAGATCGCCGCCGACGAGACGATCCTCGGCATCCTGCGCACCGCAGGCTTCCCCGACCCGGTGGCCGTCCGCGTCTACCACGCCTTCATCGACCAGGCCCTCGCCTTCGCCGCCCTGGACGCCGCCTCGCTCGCCCTCCCCGCCGAGGCCCGCACGGCCGACGAACGCATGTGGGAGTCCACCTACGCCCGCCTCCCCGCCGACACCCACCCCCACATCGCCGCCACCGCCGACCTCCTCGCCGCCCGCATGACCGACAGCGCCTACCCGGTCGCCCTGGACATGCTCCTCGACAGCGCCGAACGCCAACTCGGCGAGAGCATCTGACGGAGTGCCAGGATGGTGGGCATGCACTCGGTACACGTCGCCCACACCGCCGATCTGGACGCCGGAACCCTGGCGGCCGCCCGCGGACTGCTCGACGAGGTGTTCGCGCCGGACATGACGGACGAGGACTGGGAGCACTGCCTCGGCGGGCTGCACACGCTGGTGCGGGACGGCGCGGAACTCGTCGGCCACGCCGCGATCGTCCAGCGACGGCTGCTGCACGGCGGGCGGGCGCTGCGGACGGGTTACATCGAGGGCGTGGCCGTCCGCGCGGACCGGCAGCGGGACGGCATCGGCTCGGCGATGCTGGCCGAGCTCGTCCGGATCGCCCGCGGTGCCTACGACCTGGCGGCCCTCGGCAGCACCGACACCGCCGTCCCGTTCTACACCGCCCACGGTTGGCAGCCCTGGCGGGGCCGTACCTACGCCCTCACCCCGGACGGCATCCGGCGCACCGCCGAGGAGGACGACGGCATCTACGTCCTGCCGCTCGCCGTGCCGGTCGACGTCACGGGTGAACTGGTCGCCGACTGGCGCGAGGGCGACGTCTGGTGACGCACCGCCACGCCTCGGCCGTCACCGGTCCACACCGCGCCCCCCGCATGCGGGGGGCGCTCGCGTACCGCAGCGGCGTGGGGTTCCCGCCGTCCGGCCGGGGCGCCGGCTGCTGCACGGTCGTCTACGACGCGGACGGCTGCCCGGCCGGGCTGTGCTTCCGGGGCGTCACCGGCGACCGGTCCGGCCCGCCGGGGTGCCCCGCGTCGCCGTGCAGGTGCTGTTCGGCGGTGCGCCAGGCCGCGGTGACGGCCCGGTGGGCGGCGGCCGTCGCCTCGGCGGTGTCGCCGCCCAGGTGCAGCGGGGCGCCGAGGTGGACGTGCAGGGCGGGGCGGCGCAGCGGGGCGGTGGCGAATCCGGCGAGCTGCTTGGCGGTGCTGCCCGAGCTCAACCGGCGGGCGCCGCACTGGCCGAGCGGGACGACCGGGGCGCCGCTCACCGCCGCGAGGCGGGCGAGACCGGTGCGGAAGGCACCGGGTTCGGCGTCGCGCGGGTCGCGGCGCTTCGGCAGGCCGCCCTCGCCGTAGATCAGTACGACCCGGCCGTCCGCGAGCGCCTCGGCGGCGAGGTCCAGGGCGGCGGCGGCCCGGGCCGTCCCGCGGTGCACGGGGATGTGCCCGCCGCCGCGCAGCAGCCGGCCGAGCAGCGGGACGCGCCACAGCCCGGCCGTGGCCATCACCACCGGCTCGGTGCCCAGCCGGTGCAGGGCGGCCAGCACCACGCCGGGGTCGGCGAGCGAGCTGTGGTTGGCGGCGACGATGCTGCCCGGGGCGACCGGACCGGCCGTCTCGGAGCTGACGGACAGACGGCCGAGAACGGGTACCAGGGCGCTGACGGTCCGGCTGAGCATGGTGTTCCTTCGCTGCCTTCGGGGGGTGGTGCCGCCATCCTCGCGGAGCGTCGCCACGGGCCGCCTGAGTAGTGGTACTCAACCGGGCCCGGGTACGGTCCGCGGCGGCAGAGCCGGGGTCAGGCCCGGTCGCGCCCGGCGCGGCTGCCCCATTCGCCGATGCCCAGTCCGAGGAGGACCATCAGCGGTCCGGGCCACCACACCGGTGTCAGCAGGCCGAGCGTGCAGCCGACGGCCGTCACCACCGCGCCCACCGCCCACAGCCGCGGGGAGGCCACCCGGCCGCGGAACCAACGCGGAGCGCGGCCGCGCGCCAGCGCCGGCACCGCCTGGATGAACACCACCAGCCACACCGCCACCACGCATGCCACCCGGAACGTACTCACCGGACCATCCCCTCGTCACCGCCCGGCGGCTGCCGAGGAGCGGATCGTCCCACACCGTCCGCCGGCGCCCCGCTCAGGGGGCGGCGAACAGACCGGGGAACGCCGGGGCCAGCCACGGCTTCCGGCCCCAGGCGAGCACCTTGCCGCGGGCGAGGGCGGTGGTGGCGGTGTACCGGCCGAGGGCGATGAGGAAGAAGGCCACCGGCTCGGTCATGATCGTGCAGTCGGGCCGGCGCGGCGGACGGTCGCTCACCACGGCCGCCCCGTCCGTGAAGGTCACCGCGAACCCGTCCCCGCCGCGGACCCGCAGCCGGTAGCAGGCGCGGTGTCCGGCCGCCGAACGGGGATCGACCACCCGCGGCATGGCCGTCCGCAGGAACGGCATCGTCAGCTCGACCCGCTGCCGGTCGATCGGGTGCGGCCGCCCGAGCGCGACGGCGATGTCGTACAGGTGGCCGAGCATGTGGGTCAGCAGGTAGGAGCCGAGGGTGTCCAGGTCCATCGGGCCGAGCGGGGTCAGCACCGGGTCGGTGCCCGCCCGCGGTCCGGCCGCGGCGGTGAACTCCCGTGCCTGCGCCGCGATGTCCGCGCCGAGCACGGCGAGGTCCCGCTCCGGCCGCTCGGCCAGCGAGGCCGCGTTCGCCGCCGCCAGCGACCCCGGGGTGCCGTCCCCGTAGGTCCGCTCCTCACCGGCGGCCAGTGCGGCCATCAGCTCGTTCGCCATCGCCAGGTGGGCCGCGGCCTCGGCCACCGTCCACTCGGCGCCGGGTATCGGTGTGCCGCCGTCGCGGTCGGCGAGCAGCGCCAGCGCCTCGTCACCGACCGCGGTGATCGCGTCGAACAGCCGGGTGCGCGCGGCACCGGGGGAGTGCGGGGGGAGCGGGAGGGTCATGGTGGTGAAGAGTGACCGACTCCCGCACCGCTGTCCAGACCCTCCGCCGGCCGGACCCTCCGCCGGCCGGACCCTCCGCCGGCCGGACCCTCCGCCGTCCGCGCCCGGGACGCGGTCAGGAGGCCGCGCGTTCCGGGCGCTCCGCCGTGGGTCCCGGCTCGGCCGCCGGGACGCTGCGCAGCCGGGCGGCCGGTGCCGGCCGCGCGGGCCGGACCACCCGGGCCAGCACCGCCGGCGCCAGCAGCCGCTGCGGCGGCTCCGCCAGGTTGGCGACGGCGAGGAAGGCCCGGCCCACCCCGGCGTCGGCCTCGGCGGCCCGGTGGATCCGGGCGACGTACCGGTTCAGCAGCCGGACCCGCGGCGAGCGGCGGCCGTCCACGAACGGGAACCGCAGGTCGCCGCCGACCGACATGTCCCAGGCCACGTCGGTGATCACGGCGGGCCGCCGGAAGAACCGCCGGGCCAGCGGCTCCCCGGACGCCTCCGCCAGGCACTCCCGCAGCGCCGCCGCCTCGCAGGCCGCCACCGTCATGCCCTGTCCGTAGGTCGGGTTGAACTGGCAGAGCGCGTCGGCGAGCACCAGGTACCCCTCGGGGAAACGCTCCAGCCGCTCGTAACGGCGGCGGATCGACACCGGGCTGCGCATCAGCCGCGGGTCGGTGAGCGGCTCCAGGCGCTCCAGCAGCCGGTGCAGGTCGGGCACGGGCAGGCGCTGCGCGAAGCGGTGGTAGCCCTCCGGGTCCACCGGCGGGACGTCGCCGTTCATGCCGAACAGCGTGACCAGCCAGCGGTCGCCCTCGCCGCTGAGCGCCACACCGCCGCGCGGCGCGTCCGCGGAGGCTCCGACGACGAAGGCGTCCGCGTCCGCGTCGCCCGGGCTGCGCCGGTACTCCCGGGAGACGTACACCAGGCCGGAGTCCACCCGCTCCTCCGGCGCCGGCGCGTAGCCGAGGGTGCGCAGCCAGGTGGCGCCGCGGTTGCTGCGGCCGGTGGCGTCGACCACCAGGTCCGCCGCCAGCACCTCCGGCTCGGCGTTCACCCGCAGCAGCCGTACGCCGGTGACCCGGCCGCCCGCCGGGTCGGCGACCGGCTCCAGGACCTCCGTCCGCTGCTGGATCTCCACGCCCGGCAGCGCCGCCACCCGGGAGCGGAGGTGACGCTCCAGCTCGGGGCGGCTCACCATCAGGCAGGGGAGCCCGGACGGCGCCCGCAGCAACCGCCGGCCGTCGTTGAACCAGTTCACGTCCGCCTGCACGTCCCGGACGAGCGCACCCCGCGCCACCAGGTCCTCCCGCAGCCCGGGGAAGAGGTCCTGCAGGACCTCGAAACCCTTCGACAGCATGCCGTGGGCGTGGTGGCTCTGCGGCACCCCGCGCCGCGGGCCACCGCCCTCCGGCAGCGCGTCCCGGTCGACGACCGTGACCCGGGCGAAGCTCTCGCTCAGCACCCGCGCGGCCAGCAGGCCGCCGATCCCCGCCCCCGCGACGACCGCGTGGCCGCGTCCCGTCCTGTCCCCGTCCTGCATGGCGTCCCCCTGTCCCGGGCCGGAGCGGCCACCCTCGACCGGGTCGGCCGTCCCCGACCGAACCACTCTGCCCGGCACCGATTGACGACCGATTGACGACGGATTGACGCCGCCCCCCGCACGGGGAAGCTGGAGGGAGCAGGCACCACCGCCGGCCCGCCGGAGGGACGACCATGAGCGACGACGCCCAGCAGCCGCAGCAGCCGCAGCAGCCCGACCGGCGCCACGCCCGCCCGGACGGCATGGACGACGCGACGGTCGAGGCCCTCGGGCTCCTCTCCGAGGCCCTGGAGATGACCGAACGGGCCCGGGGCCGGCTCTACGACTTCCACCAGCTGACCGGCGGCGCGGACCGGGTCGTCGGCCTCGCCGTGCACGCCCTGCGGGACGCCGGGCACGGCGAGTTGGCCGACCTGGTGGCCCGCGAGGTGCAGGGCCGGGACGTGCTGCCGGGCATGTGGACGTACCAGGTCGTGGAGACCTACAACGACGGGTACCACCGGGCCTTCGTCGAGGCGGAGCGGCAGGTCCGCGAGGCGCTGGCGCCCGGCCGCGACCACATCGCCGAGGCCGAGATGCGGGCCCGGGGCGAGACCCGCTGAGCGCCTCCCGCCCCGGGCCCGGCACGGTGCGGACGGCGTGAGAGCCTGGGCCGCATGAGCGAGACGATCACCGTCACCACCTGGTACCTGGAGCAGACCTCCCGCACCGACCTGGTGGAGGCGCCCGCACCGGAGAACACCCCGCTGCAGATCCTCCTGGCCGAGGAGACCGGGCCGGAGTTCGCCCGCTTCCTCTACACCGCCGTCGGCGGCCCGTGGACCTGGACGGACCGGCTGCCCTGGAGCCACCGCCAGTGGCAGGAGTGGCTCGACCGCGACGGAGTGGAGACCTGGGTCGCGTACGTGGCGGGCACCCCGGCCGGATACGTGCAGCTGGAGCCGCGCGGGGACGGCCGCGTCGAGGTCGCCTACTTCGGGCTGCTGCCGCAGTTCATCGGCCGTGGCCTCGGCCGCCACCTGCTCGGCGTCGGACTCACCCGCGCCTGGGACCTCGCCGACCGGCACCCCGCTCTGCCGCCCACCACCACGGTCACCGTCAACACCTGCTCGCTGGACGGGCCCGCCGCCCTGCGGACCTACCGCGCGGCCGGCTTCCGCACCGCCACCACCGAGACCACCGACAAGCCCGCCGTCCCCACCCCCGGCCCCTGGCCCGGCGCCCACACCTGACCGGGCCGAGGCCCGACCGGCGAGGAGATGCCCGGGCCGGGACGCCGTCCTGGCGTGGGCAGCGGCGCGCCCCGGCCGGGGCGGGACGGGTGGCTCCGGGAGGCGATGTGATCAAGAGGCTGGAGGACCTGCCGGCGGGTGTGATCGGGTTCGAGACCGGTGGCACGCTGTCGGCCGAGGACTACCGGGACGTGCTGCTGCCCGCGTTGACGGGGGCCGCCGAGGCGGGGAGGTGCGGTGCGTCATCGTCGTCCCCGAGTTCCACGGGATGACCGGCGGGGCGCCGTGGCAGGACCTGAGGACGGGCGTGGAGCACCTGCGGGCGTGGAAGCGGATCGCGCTGGTCACCGACGTCGAGTGGATGACGCACCTGACCGCGCTCTTCGGCTGGATGACGCCCGGCGAGACGAGGACCTTCCCGCCGGCCCGGCGCGCTGACGCCGTGGCCCGGGTGCAGGACGGCGACTGACCCGGCCGGCAGCACGCGGGGCGTGACCTCGCCGGCGGCCGCTCGTTGGTGGAGGCGAGACCGGCCGCCGGGCACGCGCCCCCGACAGAGCGAGGGGCAGTGCCACCAGTCCCGTCCCGACCAGGGCCGTCCGCAGCACCCGGGGCCGGCGGGAGACCGTCCTCGGCAGCAGGGCAGGCCTCTCCACCGTCACGGGGGTTCCCCACTGTGTGCTATCGACCTGCCCTCAGCGCCGCCAAGGCCACCGCCGCGCTGGCGCTCCTCCCCGGCGTGCTGTTCGGCGGCCCGCTGGCCGGCCCCACCGCCGCCTCCGCGGCCGGTGCGCCCGACGACACCGCGGCGGTCGTCGTCCGGGCGGAGGACCCGGGGCACCGCTCGGTCGAGGCCGCACCGCCGCTGCGCGCGGACCGCGGCGCGGGCGTGCCGCTGCCCGACCGCGGACTCGGGGTGTTCACCGCCCACCGCAGCGGTCTGCGGCTGCAGGCGGACGGCACCGGCGCGGCCGAGGACTCACGGGCCGCCGACGGCACCGGCCTGCGGACCGCGCCCGTCGCGGCCGCCGACTCCCAGGAGTGGCTGGTCCGCCCGGCCGCGGACGGCCGGCTGCTGATCCAGTCGTTGCTGGCCGGCGACGACACGGCCGGTCCGCTGCTGCTCACCGCCGAGCCGGACGGCACCGTGGACCTGCGGTCGGACCGGGCCCGCGGCCTCGCCGACGACCCGTCCCAGATCTGGTCCTTCGTCCGGGTCACCGACCCCGACCCGCTGCACCTGGAGCCGCAGCCCGCACGGGCCCGCTTCACGATCCGCGCCGACGACGGGGGCTGCCTGGTCGACCGCGGGCCCGCCACCGCCCCGGTCGTCGGCAGCTGCGACACCCCGCGGGCCTGGTGGACGGCCGACGGGCTGACCGGCTGAGGGCGTCAGCAGACGTCCCAGTGCCCCACGGTCACGGCCCGGTTGCACTCGGGACAGACCCGGGCCGACTCCGGCGCCGGATCCCAGGCCGCGGCGCCCACGGCCTCCATGTCCACCTGGCTCATGCCCTCGGCCTGCTGGCCGCAGAAGGTCCGGGTGAGGGGGACGTCGGTGGGTGCCGCGTGCACCGTGGTGCCCGCCCCGTCGGGCGGGAGCACCGGACTGTCGGCCAGCGGCTCGTGCAGAACGACGATGCTCATACCTCCACTGTTCTCCCCGGCCGCCCGCTCGGCACCCCCACCGGCGGCGCACCCCGGGGCCGCGGGCACAATCGGTCAGCGGACGGAGGGGGAGCGGTGGGATTCATCGGCGTGTGGGTGCTCGCGCCCGTGCCGGACGAGGTCGTGGCCGAGCTGGCCGCGGTGGCCGGGCCGGTGGTCGAGGCGCAGCGGAACGACCCCCGTGTCCGGGAGCTGTGGCAGCAGTGGTGCGCCGCACCGGAGGCCGTCGGGGTGGAGTCCGCGGACCGGGCGGCGACGGTGGCCTTCGACCTGCTGTCCGGTGCCTGTCCGCTGGACGGCCAGGTCGAGGAGCTGTACGCGGCCTTCGACCGGGTGCCCGCCGAGTGGCGGCCGCTGATGCTGACGCTGGTCTGCCGGAAGGGACTCCCCGCGGCGGCCCTGGCCCACGGGCTGGGCCCCGAGCGGTTCGCCCGGTTGCCCGGCTGGTTCGGTGACTTCTTCCTCGACGCCGGGCAGGTGCGGGCGGCCCTGCCGGAGGTGCTCGCCGCGCTGGACCTGCCGGACGGCGAGCGTCCGGCCGTCGAGCGGCGCACCGCGGAATGGCTGTCGGACTACGGCGGCGGCCGGCCGGAGGAGGCGGCCGCGCTGCTGGACGGCATCGGCCCGCTGTGGCAGGCCGCCGCCGACGCGGGCGCGGGCCTGCTGGGGTGCATGTTCGTGCCGGGCTGAGCCCGGACGCGGCCGAGGCCGGTGCCCACGGCGTGCCGGGCAGGGGCGCGGCGGACGCCCTGGTGCGGTCGAGGTCGTCGGCCCGGCGGCGGAGGTCGGGCCGCGATGCCGTCCCGGCCGGGGCGGTGCCGGTGGAAGCCGTCGACCAGGTGCGGCGGGAGGTCGCGCAGCATGGAGAGAACGGCGCCCGGCTCGGCGAAGGCGAGGTCCTCGGGGGACGAGGTCTCGCAGGTGCCGCGGTCGCGCTCCGGCGCGGGGCGGTACTCGTCGCCGTACACGCACCGGACGTGCCCCGTCAGGGTGCGGTGCCCGGCGGGCAACCTATGTGCCGGTGGCTTCCCCGCTGCGGGAGCGGGTGGTGCCGGCGGGGACCGGTCGGGCGGGGCCGACCGGGCCGTGGACGGTCAGAGGGCCTGGGTGACCGGCCGGAGCAGGGCACGCGAAGGTCCGGAGGGGTCCTCGTCGCCCGGCAGGGCGTCCTCCGCGGTGCGCTGGCAGGCCGAGCAGAGCTCGTGCCGGCCGGAATCGGTGATGACGCTGCCCCAGCCACGGCATTCCGTACAGCCTCGGGCGAGGGCGACGTCGGCACGGGGGGCAGGAGTGGGAGCGGGGTGGGCTCCGTGATGCATGGGTGATGTCCTCTGTAGAGCGGTATCACTTCGACCCAGCTTGTCATGATTTTCGACCAAACGTCTGTGACTCATCTCTCCCCGTGTTCGAGATGCGCGCAGACGGCCGGTGGGGCAGCCCGGAGAGGGCGGGCGCGTCCGGTCCGGGGTGCCGCTCCTGGTGGTCCAGCCGACGGCTCCGCCCGCCGGAGAGTTGACGACGCATCGGATCCGCCGCCGGGGGCCGGGCCGACACCGGTCGGCGGGCCGTGTCCGGCCCGGCGGTGCGTGACAGAATCGCCGCGAAGCGGACCGGCGAGCAGGACGGGCGAGGGGCGATGGCGGTGGAGGTACTGCGGGCGGCGGACCGGGCGGCGGTGCCGTGGCTCAACGGCGGCGGCGTGACCCGTGAGGTCGCGGCCGGGCCGGCCGGTGCGGGGATGACCGACTTCGCCTGGCGGGTCAGCCTGGCGGACGTCGCCCGGGGCGGGCCGTTCTCCGTCTTCGCGGACACCGACCGGGTGATCACCCTGGTCGAGGGCGCCGGGATGACGCTGACCGTGGCCGGTGCAGAGCAGGCGCTCACCGAGCCGTTCCGGCCCTTCGCCTTCCCCGGGGACGCGGACACCGACTGCCGGCTGGAGGGCGGGCCGGTGGTCGACTTCAACGTGATGACCCGGCGCGGCCGCGCGAGCGCACAGGTCGAGATCGCGGACGCCCCGCGCCCCGTCCGGGCCCCCGAGGACGGCGTCCTGCTGGTCGTCTGCCTCGCCGGCACCGCCGCCCTGGCCTCGGCCGGGTACGACCTCGACCGGTACGACGCGGTGCTGCTGCACCACGGCGGAGACCTGCTCCAGGTCGACGGTGCCGCCGCCGTCGTGACGATCCGCCGGTAGCGGTTCGGCCCGGGAGGGGGACGGCGGGCGTGCGGATGCGGATCGAGGACGTGGTGGCCGTACCGGG
>NZ_BAAALD010000090.1:0-32136 GCF_039528095.1 Kitasatospora arboriphila | reverse complement strand
GGTCGAGCGGCTGCTCGACCTCGGCGCCCGCCGGGCCGACGTCGGACAGGACGGGGCACCCTGGGTCGTCCTCGCAGACCCGGAAGGCAATGAGTTCTGCGTCCTCGCCCAACGAAGCGACCCTTGAACGGGACCCCACACACGGGAGACTTGCGATGCGATTCGGGATCATCGGTACGGGCACGGTGGGCCGCACCCTGGCCGCCAAGCTCGTCGCGCTGGGCCACGAGGTCACCCTCGGCTCGCGCACCAAGGACAACACGGCGGCCGTCTCCTGGGCGGACCAGTCCGGCCCGAACGGCCACGCCGGCACCTTCGCCGACGCCGCCGATTTCGGCGAGGTGGTGATCAACGCCACCGCCGGGACGGTCTCGCTGCCGGCGCTGCGGCTCGCCGGTGCGGAGCGGCTGGCCGGCAAGGTGCTGATCGACGTCTCCAACCCGCTGGTGTTCTCGCCGACCGGCGAGGTCAGCCTGGAGCCGGTCAACACCGACAGCGTCGGCGAGCAGATCCAGCGGGAGTTCCCCGAGACCCGGGTGGTCAAGGCGCTCAACACGCTGTCCGCCCCGCTGATGGTGGACCCGGGCCGGGTGCCCGGTCCGCACCAGCTGTTCGTCGCGGGGGAGGACCCGGAGGCGAAGGCCCTCGTCCGCGGGGTGCTGGAGCAGTTCGGCTGGCCCGGCGACCAGATCGTCGACCTCGGCGGGATCAGCGCGGCCCGCGGCACCGAGATGCTGATGCCGTTCTGGCTCCGGCTGATGGGCCACTTCGGCCACACCGACTTCAACTACTCGATCAGGAGCGCCGACTGACCATGACGGATCAGGCACCACCCCCGTACCAGCCGGTCACCGAGGACTGGCAGACCGCCCTCGCCGTCGTCGCGCACCCCGACGACATGGAGTACGGCGCCGCGGCGGCCGTCGCCCGCTGGACCTCCCAGGGCAAGCGCGTGGTCTACGTGATGGCCACCAGCGGCGAGGCCGGCATCGACTCGATGGACCCGGAGACCTGCCGCCGGGTCCGCGAGGAGGAGCAGATCGCCTCCGCGGCCCTCGTCGGCGTCGACGTGGTGGAGTTCCTCGGCCACCAGGACGGCGTCGTCGAGTACGGGCTGCCGCTGCGCAAGGACATCGCCCGGACGATCCGGCGGCACCGCCCGGAGATCGTGATCACCACCAACTTCCGCGAGACCTACGGCGGGACGTGGCCCAACCAGGCGGACCACATCGCGGTCGGCCGCGCCACCCTGGACGCCGCCCGGGACGCGGGCAACCGCTGGGTCTTCCGCGACCTGCTGGACGAGGGCCACGAGCCGTGGAACGGCGTCCGGCAGCTGTGGGCCGCGGCCTCGCCGGACTCCGGCCACGCGGTGGACACCACGGAGTCCTTCGACCGCGGCGTGGCCTCGCTGGAGGCGCACCGCGCGTACCTCGACGGACTCGGCGGCGACATGGCGGACGCCCGCGGCACGCTGGAGACCTTCGGGGCGATGGCCGGCGAGCGGCTCGGCACCCGCTACGCGTCGCCGTTCGAGGTCATCCTGCTGGGCTGACCGCCCGGCCCGCCCGGACCGGACCCGCCGGCACCGGACCCGCCCGCACCCGGCCCGTCCCCGCCGTTCCTCCGCGGGGGCGGGCCGGGCTGCGCCCCGGACCCGTCAGCCGGCCCGTCCTGCGCGGCCGCGTCCCGCGCCGACCCGTCCTCCGCGGGCACCTCCTGCGCGGAAACCTCCTGTGCGGCCGCGTCCCGTGCCGGTGCTTCCTCGCTCTCCGCGGGTCCGGCGGCGGCCCGGCGGCGCCGCTTCAGGTAGGCGCGGAGCCCGACGAGGGCGACCAGCACGCCGAGCGCGGCGAGCAGGTAGACCTGGTAGCGCAGCGCCTGTTCGTAGAGGGTGCCGATGTCCGTACCGAGGGCGTAGCCGAGCGAGGCCCAGACGCCCACCCAGAGCGCGGCGCCGGCGACGTTGGCGGGCAGGAAGCGCCGCCAGGCCATGTCGGTGGTGCCGGCGATGATCCCGTTGGTCTGGCGCAGGACGTCGATGAACCGGGCGACCAGGACGACCTTGACGCCGTTGCGCCGGAAGAAGCCCTCGGCGTGGGCCATCCGGGCCGGGGTGAGCCAGACGTACTTGCCCCAGCGGTGGACGAAGGCGTGGCCGCCGGTGCGGCCGATCAGGTAGCCGAGGCTGTTGCCGACCACCGCGGCGGTGAACGCCACCGCGACCACACCCGCGATGGACATCCGGCCGGTGCCCGCGTAGACGGCGGCCAGCACCAGGACGGTCTGGCCGGGGACGGGGATGCCGCAGTTGTCGAGCAGCACGAGCAGGCCCACTGCCAGATAGCCGTAGTCGTCCAGCAGTGGGGCCAGGTGGGCCAGCGGGCCCGGCAGCGGGGGCGGGGTCGTCAATCCCTTAGCGGCGTTCCTGCTGGTGCTCGATGACGCAGTCGGGGCCGGGGTAGACCAGGCCGTCGTGGCCGTCCTCGAAGTGGACCAGGTACGGGGGCTCGCCGTCGGTCCCGCGGACCTCGATGATCTCGCCCTTGCGGTCCACCATGCCGACGGACCGGCTGTGGATGTGGAGCTGGTCGCCCACAGTGGCTTGCATGATCATGCTCCTCGGTGGCTGTCGACACTGAACTGTGCTTCCACTCTGCGGCGCGGGCCGGGTGCACGCAATGGGGGCAGATGGGGCACAACGTCCCTCACCTCTCAGGTGATCACATCTTTGCTGGACCATCACATCCAAATTGCAGGCTTCGATCGATTTTTTGCGCATGGGTATGGACTTCGTGCATCCGCTGCTCATAGTCTCGCCACGCCCGGCGGGAAGCCGCGGGCTGCACCGGTGCGTCGTCGACACGGCGTCAGTGCGGCGCGGCGGCCGGGCACTTGCCCCCACCCGGAGCACCCCCACGATCGGCAAGGATGTGCAGCCGCAGATGCAGCAACCACCCCCCACCCGGCACGGCAGGCGCACCGTCGCGGCCCTGACCGCCACCGCCCTCGGCACCGTCGGCCTGCTGACCGCCGTCCTGGCGAACGCCGGTGCCGCGCACGCCGCCGGCGTGCCCGCCCTCTCCCCGCTGAACGTCCCGGGCCGCGGAGCGACCGTGCCGTTCGTCGAGCAGGAGGCGGAGTACGCCGCCACCAACGGCACCGTGATCGGCCCCGACCGCAAGTACGGCGCGCTGCCGTCCGAGGCGTCCGGCCGGCAGGCCGTCGCGCTCAACGGCACCGGGCAGTACGTCGAGTTCACGCTGACCCAGCCGGCCAACTCGATCGACTTCCGCTACAGCCTGCCGGACTCGGCGGACGGCAAGGGCCGCGACGCCTCGATCGACCTGCTGGTCGACGGCGCCAGGCTGAAGAGCGTCCCCGTCACCTCGAAGTACAGCTGGTACTACGGTGGTTACCCGTTCAACAACAACCCGGGCGACTCCAACCCGCACCACTTCTACGACGAGACCCGCACCCTGCTCGGCCAGACCTACCCGGTCGGCACCAAGATCCGGCTGCAGGTCGCCTCGACCGCCCAGTCGCCCACCTTCACCATCGACCTGGCGGACTTCGAGAACGTGGCCGGGCCGATCGGCAAGCCGGCCGGCGCCCTCGACGTGGTCGCCGACTTCGGGGCCGACCCGACCGGTGCCACCGACTCCACCGCCAAGTTCCAGGCCGCGGTCGACGCGGGCGCGGCGCAGGGCAAGACGGTGTACATCCCGCAGGGCAACTTCACCCTGTACAGCCACGTGGTCGTGGACAAGGTCACCCTGGTCGGCGCCGGCCCGTGGTACTCGGTGCTCGGCGGGCGCGACCCGAACAACCGCGCCAACGCGGCCGGCGTCTACGGCAAGTGGGCCAACCAGGGCGGCAGCTCGAACGTCACCCTCAAGGACTTCGCGATCATCGGCGACATCCGCGAGCGGGTCGACGAGGACCAGGTCAACGCACTCGGCGGCGCGATGTCCAACTCCACCGTCGACAACCTGTGGCTGCAGCACACCAAGGTCGGCGCCTGGATGGACGGCCCGATGGACCGCCTCACCATCAAGAACAGCCGCATCCTCGACCAGACCGCCGACGGCGTGAACTTCCACACCGGCGTCACCAACTCGACGGTCACCAACACCTTCGTCCGCAACACCGGTGACGACGGCCTCGCCTCCTGGCCGCAGGACAAGCCGAACACCAACGACAGCTTCACCCACAACACCGTGGTGCTGCCGATCCTGGCGAACAACATCGTCACCTACGGCGGCCGCGACTTCACCATCTCCGACAACGTCATGTCGGACACCATCACCAACGGCGGCGGCCTGCACATCGCCAACCGCTACCCGGGGGTCAACTCCGGCAGCGGCACCGCCGTCGCGGGCACCATCACCGCCGCCCGCAACACCCTGATCCGCACCGGCAACAGCGACTACAACTGGAACTTCGGCGTCGGCGCGGTCTGGTTCAGCGGCCTCAACGAGCCGATCAGCGGCGCGACGATCAACATCACCGACACCGACATCCTGGACAGCTCCTACGAGGCGATCCAGACCATCGAGGGTGCGGCCAACGGCATCAACTTCACCAACGTGAACATCAACGGCGCCGGCACCTACGCCGTCCAGGCGCAGGCCAACGCCACCCTGAAGTTCACCAACGTGAAGGCCAGCAACATCGCGCAGTCCGCCACGCCGATCCACAACTGCGTGGGCACCGGCTTCGTCATCGCCGACGGCGGCGGCAACTCGGGCCTGACCGGCTCCACCTGCACCGGTACCTGGCCGGCACCGGTCTGGACGTACAACGGCGTGCCCTCGAACCCGGGCACCTCCAGCCCCTCGCCGAGCCCCTCGCAGTCCTCCTCGCCCTCGCCGAGCCCGTCCTCCTCGCCGACGCCGACCTGCCCGACCGGCACCGGCAACGTCGCGCAGGGCAAGCCCGCCACCGCGTCCAGCAGCAACCAGACGTACGGTGCGGGCAACACGGTCGACGGTGACGCCAACTCGTACTGGGAGAGCGCGAACAACGCCTTCCCGCAGTGGGTGCAGGTCGACCTGGGCTGCGCGGTGAGCCTCGGCAAGGTGACCCTGAAGCTGCCGCCGGCCTCCGCCTGGAACACCCGCACCGAGACCCTCTCCGTGCAGGGCTCCACCGACGGCTCGTCCTTCACCACCCTGGTGGGTCCGGCCGGCCGCACCTTCGACCCGGCCACCGGCAACACGGTGACGATCGACCTCCCGGCGAACTCGACCCGCTACCTGCGGATCGCGGTGACCGGCAACACCGCCTGGCCGGCCGCGCAGTTCTCCGAGGTGCAGGCCTTCCTCGGCAGCGGCCAGACGTCCTCCCCGACGCCGACGCCGACCCCGACCACCACGCCGGGCTGCAACCCCGGCACCGGCAACGTCGCGCAGGGCAAGTCCGCCACCGCGTCCGGCTCCACCCAGACGTACGGTGCGGGCAACGCCGTGGACGGTGACGCCAACTCGTACTGGGAGAGCGCGAACAACGCCTTCCCGCAGTGGGCGCAGGTCGACCTGGGCTGCGCGGTGAGCCTCGGCAAGGTCACCCTGAAGCTGCCGCCGGCCTCGGCCTGGAACACCCGGACCCAGACCCTGGCGGTCTCCGGCTCCACCGACGGCTCGTCCTTCGGCACGCTGGCGGGTCCGGCCGGCTACACCTTCGACCCGGCCACCGGCAACACGGTGACGATCAACCTCCCGGCCAACTCGACCCGCTACCTGCGGATCACCGTGACCGGCAACACCGCCTGGCCGGCCGGCCAGCTCTCCGAACTCCAGGCCTTCGCCTCCTGACCGCGAAGACCTGGCAGCGGATGCCCACCTCGCCGGAGGTGGGCATCCGCTTCTTCCGGCTCCGTGTTCAGGCAGCCGGCTCCGTGGTCAGGCGGCCGACCCCGTGTTCGAGCAGCCGCCCCCGTGGTCAGGCGGCGGGCCGCTCCGCCAGGTAACCGCGCAGCAGCCGCTTGCACTCGCCGATCAGCGCGGGATCGCCCTCCGGGTCCACCCGGAAGGCCACCTTGAGGACGGCGTCCGCGCACTCCATCGCCACCCGCAGCGCCAGCGCGAAGCCCGGGTAGGCGAACAGCTCGCCGCCCAGGGCGCCGATCCGCTCGGCGACCGCCGCGTTGTTGTCCAAGTCCCGGTCGAGCAGGTGCCGGTCGTCCCGCAGATCGCCCGGCACCGCGGCGACCAGGCCGAAGTCCAGGTGGCCGAAGCCGGCGACGCTGCGCTTCATCGCGACGAACTCGTCCACCGCGAGGTCCACGAAACCGGGGACGCCGACCGGCGCCGCCGCTTCGATCCGGACGGCCAGCCGGGAGAGGAAGCGGTCCAGGTTCCGTTCGGCGAGGGCGCCCAGCAGGCTCTCCTTGCCGGAGAAGAACTGGTACAGCGTGCCGATCGGCACCTGCGCCCGGTGGGCCACCTCCTTGGTGGTCAGTGCCGTCGGGCCGACCTCGTCGAGCAGGCCCGCGCAGGCGTCCAGCAGCCGCTCGTAGCGTTCCTGGCTGCGCTGCTGGACGGGCCGGCGCCGGACCGCCCCGGACGGCGGCCGGTGGTCTGTCCCCGTCTGCGCCTTCATGGGATCACTGTGCCGTATCGGGCATTCCACGCGCGAATCAAGTGCGGTGCGGCGGTCGGACGGCCTCTCGGTCGTCGACGAGCGCGGCCACCACGGCCCGGGCGGCGCGGGCGACGCGTTCGGCCGTCCAGTGGCCGGGCTCCTCCGTCGAGGAGACGCAGTGGCCGCGGGGCGGCGGCGGAAGGACGTCGGCAGCCAGGCCCGCGTGGGACACCCCCGCGGCGACGGAGGCGCACGGCACGGGCTCCGGCCCACAGCCCACCGACCCGACGGTCTTCCGGGACCGAACTCCTCGCTCGACCGGCGCCGGCGCGTGGGCCACGCCGTCGCGGAGGCGGTGCCGCTGCACCGGCGGCCGTCCGTCGACGGTGTGCCGGCCGGGGTGGCCGAACTGCTCGACACGGTGGGCGCGGACGACCGCCGGGCCCGCTCCCTGCCGGAGGCGCTCTCCGGCGGGCAGCGCCGGCGCGCGGCGATCGCCCGCGCCCCGGCCGCCGAGCCCCGGGCGCTCGCCCTGGACGGGGCGGGCAGGCCCTGGACCTCTCCGTCCAGGCGCAGATCCCGGGCCTGCCCGCCCGCATCCGAGCGGAGACCGGGCCGGCCCTGCCGTTCCTCACCCACGACCTCGGCGACCCGCAGGAGCCTTGCAGAAAGGGCCTGTTCGCCTCCGTCCCGAAGCCGGGCCGGAAGCCGCGGAGCAGGGACGAAAGCCTCATGTGCGGGACGGCCGCCTCCGGAAGCCCGGCGAAACCGCTTGACGAATGGTCAAGAAGTGTTGACCATTGGGGGCATGCCTACCGACGATCTTCCCGAGACGTTCCACGTCACCACCGACGAACAGCTGCGGGCCGTCTCCAACCTGACGCGCCACCGGATCATGGCCGTGCTCCGCTTCGAGCCCGCGACGATCACGCAGATCGCCGAGCGCGTGGGCCTCGCGAAGGGGAGTTCCAGCTACCACGTACGACTGCTCGAACGGGCCGGCCTGGTGACGGTGGTGCGCACCCGGAAGGTCCGCGGGGTCACCGAGCGGTACTACGCCATGGCCGCGCGGTCGATCGTGCTGCCGGACCCGGGCGAAGGAGGGCCCGACGTGCTGATGCGGCACGCGGTGGCGGACCTGGAGGCGGCGCCGGCGGACGGTGAGCGGCACGTGCGGATGGCCCATCTGCGGCTCACCGAGGAGCAGTTCGCGGAGCTGGGGGCGCGGCTGGAGGCACTGGCGGACGAGTACCGGGAGCTCTCCGACCCGTCGCTGCCGGACGCGTCACTCGTCTTCGCACTCTTCCGCCCGGCGTCGCACGTGCAGGCCGAGGGGGGCGCCAAGTGACCTCGGACATCAGGAAGTTGCCGACCGGGTTCGGACGGCTGTGGACCGCGCAGACGGTGTCCTCGCTCGGTGACGGCGTGTCGCACGCCGCGCTGCCGCTCCTCGCACTGACGCTGACGCGGGATCCGATGGCGCTCGCCGTCGTCACGGCCGCCGGAACGCTGCCGTGGCTGCTCTTCGGGGTGCTCGGCGGTGCGCTGGTGGACCGCTGGGACCGTCGCCGCACGATGTGGGCCACGGACGCGGCACGCGCGGTGCTGCTCGCGGTACCGGCGGCAGCGGCCGCGCTCGACGTGCTGAGCATCCCCCTGCTCGCGGCCGTCGCCTTCCTGCTCGGCCTCGGCGGACTCTTCTTCGACACGGCCGCCACGGCCTACCTGCCGGACCTGCTCGGCCGCGACCCCGCGCTCCTGGAACGCGCCAACTCCCGCCTGCGCGGCAGCCAGACCGCCGCCTCCGGCTTCGCCGGGCCGCCCGCGGGCAGCGCCCTGCTCGCGCTCGGGCGGGCGTTCCCGCTGCTCACCGACGCCGTGTCGTTCGCACTCTCCGCACTGCTCGTACGCTCGCTGCCCGCCGCGCCCCGGCCCGTACCGCAGGCCCGTGAGTCGCTGCTGCGCCAGGCGCGGGACGGCGCCTCGTACGTGTTCCGGGACCGGCTGCTGCTCGGGCTCGCGCTGCGTCCGGCCGTCGGGAACATCGCCTTCCTCGCCGTGGAGACCGTACTCGCGCTCTTCGCGCACGACCGTCTCGGCATCGGCACCTCCGGCTTCGGCCTGCTCCTCACGGCGGAGGCCACCGGCGGTCTGCTCGGCGCGGGCATCGCCTCCTTCCTCGGCCGGCGACTCGGCACCGGCACCGCGCTGACCTGTACGGCCGCGGTCGAGGGACTCGCCGTCCTGGGGCTCGCCGCCGCCCCGAACCCGTACGTCGCCGGTCTCGCGCTCGCCGTCTGCGGGGCGGGCATGGGCGCCACCATGGTGCTCGCCCCCTCCCTCCGGCAGGCGGTCGTCCCCGCCCACCTGATGGGCCGGGTCGCCTCCACCTCCCGCATGCTCGCCATGTGCGCCGCCCCGTTCGGCGCCTTCCTCGGCGGCTGGCTGGTCACCGCCTACGACGTGCGCACCCCGCTCTACGCCGCCGCCGGCCTCCTCCTCACCATGACCGCCGTCACGTCGACCATGACCAGCAACCGCCGGGTCGAGGCGGCGTTGCGTGCCGCCGTCCCGGCCGGGGGCCCGGAGCGCGCGGAATCCGCGGATCTCGTTCCGGAGGGCGCCGTCTAGGCCCGGAGTACGAGAGAGCGGAGCCGGCGGGACCCCCGGGTCCGCACCGGCTCCGCCCCCTTCGGGGCCGCAGTCGCGCAGCAGGACGGCCAGCAGCACACCGGCCGCCCCGAGCCCCACCCGCCCGCGCCACGGACCCGCCACCGGGACCGCATCCGGTCCGGTCCCCGGCGGAGGCGCGGGTCAGGAACGGGCAGGCCGCATGCCCCCGGCGCCGGCGATCCGCGACGCGGCGTCCGACCCGAACAGGTCGAGGACCTCCGCCGCGCGGCGCGGCTCGCCCGACGCGGCCAGGACGGCCCCGCCGAACGTCGAGCCGATCGCGGCGTCGCCCGGCAGCGGGCCGGCCACGACGACACCCGGCAGACCCATCAGCTCACTGTGCTGCTGGAAGGCCAGTTCCGCCTCGCCCGCAGCGAGCAGGCAGCCGACCGGCACCCCCGGCGGCGCCTGGACGAGCCGGCGGTCGACCCGGTCGGCGAGACCCAGCCGGGCCACCAGCCCGACCAGGGCCGTGCCGCTGGGGCCCGTCGAGTAGGCGATCCGCTCGGCGGCCAGCAGGGCGGCCCGCAGGTCCGACACCGAGTCGAGGGCCGGGACGGGCGAGCCCTCCGGCACCGCCGCGACGACCTGGGACACCCACAGCGGACGCACCGTGCCCGGCACCAGGTGCCCCTCGGCCGCCAGCTTCGCCAGTGCGTCGTCCGCGAGCACGAGCAGGTCGGCCTCGGCACCCCCGCGCACCCGCCGGGCGACCTCGACGCCGCCGGCCGACTCGAACCGCACGGCCGTGCCGTGGGCGGTCCGGAGGTGCTCGGAGAGCCCGGCCAGGATCAGGCGCGTCGCCATCGAGGACAGTCCGGAGATCTCCCGGTCCACGTTGCCTCCTTCTGCGCGGCCGATGCTACGACGGGCGAATGGGCAGCTCAATGCCGGTCTGCGACACTGGCCGCGTGAGTGCAACCCGGAGCACGGCGGCTGGAAAAGTTCTCGAGATCCTCTCGACCTTCGGCCGCGAGTGCCAGTCGCAGACGCTGTCGGAGATCGCTCAGCGTACGGGCCTGGCCCTGAGCACCGCCCACCGGGTCGTCGCCGAGCTCGCCGCCTGGGGAGCCCTCGAACGCGGCGAGGACGGCTCCTGGCACGTCGGGCTGCGGCTCTGGGAGATCGCCTCCGGCTGCCCCCGCAGTCAGATCCTGCGCGACGTGGCACTGCCGTTCATGCAGGACCTCTACGAGGCGACCCACGAGAACATCCAGCTCGCGGTGCGCGAGGGCACCGAACTCGTCTTCGTCGAACGGATCGCCGGGCACCGCTCGGTGGAGCTGGTCACCATGGTCGGTTCCCGCTTCCCCATCGGCTCCACCGGGATGGGCCGCGTCCTGCTGGCGCACGCACCGCAGGACATCCAGGAGGCGGTCCTCGACGCACCGCTGCGCGCCTGGACCCCGCACACCGTCACCGACCCGAAGACCCTGCGCGCCCAACTGGACCGGATCCGCCGCGAACAGGTCTTCGTGAGCGACCGCCAGCTCTCCGAGAGCACCGTCGCGGTGGCCGCACCCGTACGGATCGGCCGGACCGGGCCGGTCGGCGCCGCACTGGGGATCGTCATCGCGGCACGCGGCGCGAGCCGCGCCCGCGGACTGCGGGAGCCGCTGCTGCGGGCCGTGCACGGCATCTCCGACGAACTCGGCAGGCGCGCCCGCGGCGCAGTCTGACCGGTCGGACGCGCCATCACGGGGCGCCACCCAGGGGCGCGTGGGGGAGCTCCCCTGAGCGGTACTTCCGTCAGGCGGAAGTGGTGCTGACCCGGTGCGGTCGCGGATGCCAGCGTTCGGGGTGTTCCAGACGCTCGCAGTCGTTCAGGAGATGCCATGGCCGAGGCCGTCGTCGACACCGTCACCTCCGTTCCGGTCGCCGTCGTCGGCGCCGGCCCGGCCGGCCTCATGCTGGCGCACCTGCTGGGCCGCGCCGGGGTCGCGACGGTCGTGGTCGACACCCGCACCCGGCACGAGATCGAGACCACCCAGCGCGCCGGCATCCTCGAAGCCGGTGCCGCCCGCGACCTGGTGGAGACCGGGGTGTCCGACCGCGTCCTGCACGAGGGCCACGAGCACGAGGGCATCGAACTCCGCTTCGGCGGCCGCCCGCACCGCATCGACTTCAAGGAGCTGGTGGGCGCGTCGGCCTGGCTCTACCCGCAGACCGACGTGTTCACCGACCTGGCGAACGCCCGTGACCGCGACGGCGGCACCGTCCTGTTCGGGGTGAAGGACACCGAGGTCCTCGACATCACGACCGCCGCCCCCCGGGTCCGCGTCACCGCGTCCGACGGCACCCGCCACGAGATCAGGGCGCGGTACGTGGTGGGCGCGGACGGGTCGCGGAGCACGTGCCGCGACCTGGTGCCCGAGGACCGGCGGGTGCGGTACGGCAAGGAGTACCCGTTCGCCTGGTTCGGCATCATGGCCGAGGCGCCGACGAGCGCGCCCGAACTGGTCTACGCGCACTCCGAGCACGGTTTCGCCCTGATCAGCCGGCGCACCGAGACCGTGCAGCGGATGTACTTCCAGTGCGGCCCCGACGAGTCCGCCGCCGCCTGGACGGACGACCGGATCTGGGAGACGCTGCAGGCCCGGGTGGCCGGCCGGGACGGCTTCCGCCTCCGCGAGGGGCGGATCCTGGAGCGGACGGTGCTGCGGTTCCGCTCCTTCGTCCAGGAGCCGATGCGCTGGGGATCGCTGGTCCTCGCGGGCGACGCCGCGCACACCGTGCCGCCGACCGGTGCCCGCGGGCTCAACCTCGCGCTGCACGACGTGAAGGTGCTCGCCGGGGTCCTGCTGCGGGCGCTCGGCGGCGCGGGCGACGGCGCGCTGGACGACTACCAGCCGCGCGCCCTGCAACGGGTCTGGCGGGCGCAGAACTTCTCCTCCTGGATGACCCGGCTGCTGCACACCGCGCCCGGCGACGACGCCTTCGACCTGCGGCGCCAGCTCGGTGAACTCGACAACGTGGCGGGCTCCCGCGCCGGCCGCACCTACCTCGCCGAGCAGTACACCGGTTGGCCCACCGGCGCCTGACCGGACGCCGCACCCTGCCCCCCTGCACCACCACCCGGGAGACACCGTGATCATCGACTGCCACGGCCACTTCACCACCGCACCACCGCAGTTGGCCGCCTGGCGGGACCGGCAGGTCGCGGCGGTCGGCACCCCCGCCGCCGCACCCGACCCCGACGACCTGGTCATCACCGACGGCGACCTGCGCGAGGCGATCGAGTCCAACCAGCTGCGGCTCATGGACGAGCGCGGCATCGACCTGACGGTCTTCTCCCCGCGGGCCAGCTTCATGGCCCACCACATCGGCGACTTCGAGGTCTCCTCGGTGTGGGCGCGGATCTGCAACGACCTGGTCCACCGGGTCAGCACGCTCTACCCCGACCGCTTCGCGACGGGCGCGATGCTCCCGCAGTCGCCCGGGGTGGACCCCGCCAGCTGCCTCCCCGAGCTGCGCCGCGCGGTCGAGGAGCTCGGCGCGGTGACGGTCAACCTCAACCCCGATCCCTCGGGCGGCAGGTGGACGTCGCCGCCGCTGACCGACCGCAGCTGGTACCCGCTCTACGAGGCGATGGCCGAGTACGAGGTCCCCGCGATGATCCACGTCAGCACCTCGTGCAACCCGGCCTTCCACACCACCGGCGCGCACTACCTGAACGCCGACACCACGGCGTTCATGCAGCTGGTCGAGGGCGACCTGTTCGCCGACTTCCCGACCCTGCGGTTCGTGATCCCGCACGGCGGCGGCGCGGTGCCCTACCACTGGGGCCGGTTCCGCGGCCTGGCGGCGGCGCTCGGCCGGCCGGACCCGGAGGCGCTGCTGGAGAACGTCCTCTTCGACACCTGCGTCTACCACCAGCCCGGCATCGACCTGCTCACGCAGGTGGTTCCGAGCCGGTCGGTGCTCTTCGCCAGCGAGATGATCGGCGCCGTCCGCGGCATCGACCCGCGCACCGGCCACCACTACGACGACACCAGGCGGTACGTCGAGGCCACCCCGCACCTCACCGAGGAGGACCGGGCCGCCGTCCGCTCCGGCAACGCCCTGCGCGTCCATCCCCGCCTCGCCGCCCGCCTCGCCGGCCGCCGTGCCGCAGCCGGCCACTGACCCCGGGAGAACGACCATGGAACACACCGAGATCGGCGTCGTCCGCACCGCGATCACCCGCGCCGAGCCCGAGGCCGTCGCCGCCCTGTCGGCCTTCGGCGTGGCCACCGTCCACGAGGCCATGGGCCGGGTCGGCCTGATGCGCCCCTACCTGCGCCCGGCCTACCCGAAGGCGCGGCTGTGCGGGACGGCGGTCACCGTGCTGCTGCAGCCCGGCGACAACTGGATGCTGCACGTCGCCGCCGAGCAGATCCGCGAGGGCGACGTCGTGGTCGCGGCCTGCACGACCGAGAGCGAGGACGGCTTCTTCGGCGAACTGCTCGCGACCTCCTTCCGCGCCCGCGGCGCCGCCGGGCTGGTCATCGACGGCGGGGTGCGCGACGCGGCCGACCTGGAGGCGATGGACTTCCCGGTCTTCGCGCGGGCGGTCAACGCCAAGGGCACGGTCAAGGCCACCCTCGGCTCGGTCAACGTGCCGGTGGTCTGCGCCAACGCCCTCGTCCGGCCCGGCGACGTCGTGCTGGCCGACGCCGACGGCGTCGTGGTGGTCCCGCGCGAGCGGCCCGCCGAGGTCGCCGAGGCCTCGGCGAAGCGGGAGGCCAACGAGGAGGACAAGCGCGCCCGGTTCCGCGCCGGCGAACTCGGCCTGGACATGTACGGGATGCGCGGCCCGCTGGCCGCACTGGGCCTGCGTTACGAGGACCGACCGATGGGGGCCGACCGACGAGGACCGACCGACGAGGACCGACCGACGAGGACCGAGCGATGACGACGACGGAGTTCGAGAAGACCCCCGGCTGGCTGGACTGGTACGCCGGCCCGAGCCGCCCGCGGTTCCGGCTGCCCGCGGGCGCCGTCGACGCGCACTGCCACGTCTTCGGCCCGGGCGCCGAGTTCCCGTACGCCCCCGAGCGGAAGTACACCCCCTGCGACGCCTCCAAGGACCAACTCTTCGCACTGCGTGACCAGTTGGGGTTCGCGCGGAACGTCGTCGTGCAGGCGACCTGCCACGGCCCCGACAACCGTGCCATGGTCGACGCCCTCCGCGCCTCGGGCGGACTGGCCCGCGGGGTCGCCACCGTACGGCCCGGGATCGCGGAGGAGGAGCTGCGCGAGCTGCACGAGGCCGGCGTCCGCGGCGTGCGGTTCAACTTCGTCAAGCGGCTGGTCGACGCCGCGCCGCAGCAGGACCTGCTCGACGTCGCCGGGCGGATCGCCCCGTACGGCTGGCACGTCGTCGTCTACTTCGAGGCGGCCGACCTCGCCGAGCTGCGGGACTTCCTGCTGTCGATCCCGGTGCCGCTGGTCGTCGACCACATGGGCCGGCCCGACGTCACCGAGGACCCGCACGGCCCCGCGTTCGAGGCCTTCCTCGACCTCCTGCGGGCCCGCCCCGACATCTGGTGCAAGGTCACCTGCCCGGAACGGCTGTCGGTGAGCGGGCCGCCCGCCCTCGACGGCGAACGGCGGGCGTACCGCGACGTCGCCCCGTTCGCCCGGCGCGTGGTCGAGGAGTTCCCCGACCGGGTGCTCTGGGGCACCGACTGGCCGCACCCCAACCTCACCGACCACATGCCCGACGACGGCCTGCTCGTCGACTTCGTCCCGCACGTCGCGCCGACGCCCGAGCTGCAGCACAAGCTGCTCGTCGCCAACCCGATGCGCCTCTACTGGCCGGACGCCGACTGACCCCCACCGCCACCTCACCGCACGACACGATTGGAGCCCGGCATGTCGCTGGACAAGACCTACCGGCTGGTCCCGGGGACGACGATCTTCGACGCCGAGCAGTCCGCCAAGGGGTACCACCTCAACCAGTTCTGCATGTCGCTGATGACCGCGGAGAACCGCGCGAGCTACCTCGCCGACGAACGCGCCTACCTGGACGCCTGGCCGCTGCGCGAGGAGCAGAAGCAGGCCCTGCTCGACCGCGACCTCAACGCCGCGATGCGCGAGGGCGGCAACATCTACTTCCTCGCCAAGTGGGGTGCGACGCTGGGGCTCTCGTTCCAGCGGATGGCGGGCTCGATGACCGGCATGACCGAGCAGGAGTACCGCGACATGATGCTCGCCGGCGGCCGCTCCGTCGACGGCAACCGGATCGACCACGCCGTCCTGGAGGCGGCCCACGCCGACCCCGCGCCGCCGGCCGAGCACGCCGTGGTCACCGCCGCCGTCTTCACCTCCCACGTACCGGCGATCGGCGCCGCGATGGACCACCACAAGACCGGAGAGCCCTACTGGAAGCCGGTCTTCGACGGCTACGAGTACTCCAGGCAGTGGGCCCGGGAGAACCGACCCGACGTGGTCCTCCTGGTCTACAACGACCACGCCACCGCCTTCGACCAGTCGCTGATCCCGACCTTCGTCCTCGGCACCGGCGCCGCCTACCCCACCGCCGACGAGGGCTACGGCCCCCGCCCCGTCCCGGGCATCGAGGGCGACCCGGACCTGGCCGCGCACATCGCGCACTCGCTCATCCGGGACGACTTCGACCTCACCCTGGTCAACGAGATGACCGTCGACCACGGCCTGACCGTCCCGCTGTCGCTGATGTTCGGCGACGTCGACGCCTGGCCGTGCAGGGTGATCCCGTTCCACGTCAACGTGGTGCAGTACCCGGTGCCCTCCGGCGAGCGGTGCTTCAACCTCGGCCGGGCACTGCGCCGGGCGATCGAGTCCTACGGCCGGCCGCTGAACGTCCAGGTGTGGGGCACCGGCGGCATGAGCCACCAGCTGCAGGGCCCCCGCGCCGGCCTCATCAACCGCGCGTGGGACAACGCCTTCCTCGACCGGCTGGTCGACGACCCGGCCGGTCTCGCGCAGCTGCCGCACCTGGACTACGTCGAGCAGGCCGGCAGCGAGGGCATCGAACTCGTCATGTGGCTGATCGCCCGCGGGGCGATGAGCGACGTCGACGGCGGCGGCGAGATCGAGACCAAGCACCGCTTCTACCACGTGCCGGCGTCCAACACCGCCGTCGGCCACCTGATCCTGGAGAACCACCCGCGGGCCGAGGCGCCCGCCACGGAGGAGTGACATGACCGACCGGAAGACCGTCCGGATCGCCCTGGCCGGAGGCGGCGCCTTCGGCGCCAAGCACGCCGCCGCCCTGCGCCGGATCGACGGCGTCGAGGTGACCGCCGTCGTCAGCAGCACCCCGGAGCGCGCCCGGGCGTTCGCCGCCGAGCACGGCATCGGCCGCGGCGTCGCCACCCTCGACGAGGTGCTCGCCGCCGACGACGTCGACGCCGTCATCCTCGCCACCCCCACCCCGATGCACGCCGAGCAGACCGTCGCCTGCCTGGAGGCGGGCAAGCACGTCCAGACCGAGATCCCGCTCGCCGACTCCCTCGCCGACGCCGAGGCCTGCCTGGCCGCCCAGCAGCGCACCGGACTCGTCGCCATGGCCGGCCACACCCGCCGCTTCAACCCCAGCCACCAGTGGGTCCGGCAGCGGATCCGGGCCGGCGAGTACCGCATCCAGCAGATGGACGTGCAGACCTACTTCTTCCGCCGCGAGAACCTCAACGCCCTGGGCCGGCAGCGCTCCTGGACCGACCACCTGCTCTGGCACCACGCCGCGCACACCGTCGACCTGTTCGCCCACCAGACCGGCTCGCCGATCGTGCAGGCCAACGCGATCCAGGGCCCGATCCACCCCGTCCTCGGCATCGCGATGGACATGTCGATCCAACTGCGCGCGGAGAGCGGCGCCATCTGCACCCTCTCGCTCTCCTTCAACAACGACGGCCCGCTCGGCACCTTCTTCCGCTACATCGGCGACACCGGCACCTACCTCGCCCGCTACGACGACCTGTTCACCGGCAAGGACGAGCCGATCGACGTCAGCGGCGTCGACGTCTCCACCGACGGCATCGAACTGCAGGACCGCGAGTTCGTCGCCGCCATCCGCGAAGGCCGCGAACCCAACGCCTCCCTCGCCCAGGTGCTGCCCTGCTACCGCACGCTGGCCGCCCTCGAAGCGCAGCTCGACGCTGCCCGGGCCTCGTGACCGCGACGCCCCCGGCCGGCCGTGGACCCCGCCGGATCGGGCCCTTCGAGGTCCCGGCGGTCGGCCTGGGCTGCATGAACCTCAGCCACGCCTACGGAGTCCCGCCCGAGCCGCGGGCCGCCGAACACCTCCTGCGCACCGCCCTGGACGAGGGCGTCACCCTCTTCGACACCGCCGCCCTCTACGGCTTCGGCGCCAACGAGGAACTCCTCGGCCGCGTCCTCGCCGCGCACCGGGAGCGCATCGTGCTCGCCAGCAAGTGCGGCTTGACCGGCGTCGACGGGCGGCGCGTCATCGACGGCCGGCCCGAGACCCTCCGCCGCACCGCCGACGAGGCGCTCGCCCGGCTCCGCACCGACAGCATCGACCTCTACCACCTGCACCGCGTCGACCGGCAGGTCCCCGTGGAGGAGAGCATCGGCGCGATGGCCGAGCTCGTTCAGGCCGGGAAGGTCCGGGCCCTGGGACTCTCCGAGGCGTCGGCCGCGACGCTGCGCCGGGCCCACGCCGTGCACCCGATCGCCGCGCTGCAGAACGAGTACAGCCTCTGGTCGCGCAACCCCGAGCAGGGCACCCTGGTGGCGGCCGCGGAACTCGGCGTCGCCCTGGTGGCGTTCAGCCCGCTGGCCCGCGGCTTCCTCACCTCGGCGCCGCCCGGCCCCGGCACGCTCCCCGAGCGGGACGTCCGCCGGCAGATGCCCCGCTTCGACGCCCGGCACTACCCCGCCAACCTCGAACTGCGGCGCAGGCTCGACGAGATCGCCGGGGGCGCCGGCTGCACCCTCGCCCAACTGGCGCTGGCCTGGGTGCTCTCCCGGGCGCCGCACGTCCTGGCGATCCCCGGGACGCGGTCCGTCGCGCACCTGCGGGAGAACCTGGCCGTGCTCGACCTCGCCGTCCCCGGCGAGGCCCTGGACGCCGCCGGGGAGGTGCTCGACTCCGCGACCGTGCACGGCGCGCGCTACAACGAGGCCACCCTGGCCGAGATCGACACGGAGCGCTGCGGGGCGGCGGGCTGACGTCCGGGCGTGCCGGTCGTCACCCTGCCGGGGGCCGTCACCCTGCCGGTGGTCGTCACCGTTCCGGGTCGGCGCGGCGCAGGACGGTGGCCCCGGCGAGGTCGGACGGTTCCAGGTCGATGGCGCGGCGGAGTTGCTCCATCCGCTTCGGCATCGGCTCCCAGCCGGGTTCGCCGGCCATGTCGAGGTTCAGGCTGCGGATCTCGCGGACGTAGGCGCGGGCCAGGCCGCGGAAGTGCAGCGGCAGGCCGGGCCGGGCCCGGCCGCTGGGGGAGACGCTCACCCACAGGGCGTCGGTGGTCTCGTTCGCCCGCCCGGCGGGCTTCGCGGCGTCGCGGACGACCAGGTGGCCGCGGGCCTTCAGCCAGTTCCGCAGGGCGGCCCGGGTGGGGCCCGAGAGCGCGACGGTCTCGGTGACCGGTTCGGCCGCGAGGTCGCGGTGCTGGGGGAGGCGGGTGACGCGGATCCGGCCCCGGTCGGTGTCGACGTCGCCCACCCGCAGGTGGCAGAGTTCGCCGGCGCGGCAGCCGGTGTCCATCACCGTGCCGATGATCGCGAGGATCCGGCTCCGCGCCTCGGACTGGCCCGGCCGGACGGCCCGCTCCAGGTGGCCGAGCAGGATGCTGCGCGGCCGGGCGGCGACGACCGGCCGCAGCCCGCCCTGCCGGGTGCGCGGCGGCAGTACGACCGCGATCCCCGCGCCGGCGCCGAGGATCTGCAGACAGTCCTCCCGCACCCGCATGGATGCGGGGGAGGGCTGGTCCGGCCGGGCGGCGGGCTTGCGGCGCAGGAGACCGCGCTCGGCCGCGTCGAGGTAGGCGGCGAGGGTGTCGGGGGCGAGGAGCCCGGCGAGGGAGGCGGCGGCGGAGGAGGGGATCTCGCCGCGCTCCAGGGCGGTGCGGAGCTCACCGGCGATCCACCGCAGCTGCTTCGCGCGGGACGCGCTGGTGGGCGGCTCGCAGGCGCGCTCCACCACGGCGTTCAGCGCCTCGACGGAGGGCGCGGCCACGACCGGGACGTCTGCCATGCGGTCACCCTAGTGCGGGGGTCCGACAGGTCCGCCGATCCCTGCCACCGAACCCGCCGACCGGCTCATCGGATGGTCATATTAATAACTGGCCTGGGGCGCCGTTGGCGGTGGGGGCGGTCGCGCGGGGGTGGCCGTCCCCGTCGGCTCGCCGTCCCGCAGTGGTGGCCGTCCCTCCGGCGCCTGCCGGTACGGGGCCGCTCGTGGTCCGGCGCCCCGCCCCCGCTGCGCCGACGAACACCTGTCGGAGGCGGCGTTCATGCCAATATCGCGGCTGCATAACGGAATTGACGTCACATCAGGTATTTTCCGACTGATCCGGACGACCGTCCTCGCGCCCTCCTACGATGTGGAACGCACCGACCGGCAGGGGTCAGGGAGGGCGGGATCGGATGACCTCGGTTTCTGGACCGGAGAGCGCCGCGCGGGTCGCGGCGCTCCTGGAGAACCGTCGCAAGCTGCTGGACGTCGTCGACGCGGAGAGCGCCCGCTGGCGCGGGGCGGGCTCCGCCCTCGGGAGGCTGGAGGAGCTGCTGGCCGCGCTGCGCGGCCAGGCCGACGCCTCGGAACGGCTCCGCGCGGCGCTCGACGGATCGGCGCTGCGCGACCTGGGAGCACGCGTCTCCGAGCTCCTGGACCTGCACGGGCAGGCGGCCGCACGGTTCGCGCGCGGCACCGTGAACCTCGGGGTGAGCGGGCAGGCGCGGGTCGGCAAGAGCACCCTGCTCCAGTCGCTCTCCGGGTTGACCAACGCCGAGATCCCCGCCGGATCCGGGATCCCGGTGACGGCGGTCCGCAGCCGCATCTGCCACGTCCCGGGCCAGTCCCGGGCGGTGCTGCGCCTGCACACCCCGGAGTCGTTCCTGGCCGAGTCGGTCCGTCCGTACCACGCGTACCTGGGCCTGGCCGCGGCTCCCGCCTCGCTGGAGGAGTTCGCCGGCTGGCGCTACCCGGAGGCGGTGGAGGACAGCAAGGCGCCGTTGCTCCAGCGGGTGGTGGCGGCCCAGCGCGCGCTGTGGTCGTACCGGGAGGATCTGGTCGGCAGCGGGCGGGAGGTGCCGTTGGCGGAGCTCCGCGGCTACGTCGCGTACCCGTCGCAGTCCGAAGTGGACGGCGGGAACCCCTCCCGCCGCTACCTCGCGGTCCGCGAGGCGCGCATCGAGTGCGAATTCCCGCACCCGGGGGTGGGCCGGATCGGGATCGTCGACCTGCCGGGGCTGGGGGAGATGGCCGCGGACGCCGAGCGGCGCCACGTCGCCGGCCTGCGGCACGACGTGGACGCCGTCCTGCTCGTCAAGCGCCCGGTGGAGGGGATGGCCTACTTCGGGGCGGCGGACGGCCGGGCGCTGGCGCTGCTGGACGACGCCCGCGGACTGGTCCGGCGCACCGGCGACTTCGTCTTCCTCGTCGTCAACAAGGGCAGTGGCGACCCGGAGAGCCTGGCCGCGGCCCTGCACGGGCATCTGACCAGCGAGGTCAACGCCGGCCTGCCGGGGCGGCACTTCACCGTTCTGGAGACCGACGCAGCGGATCCGGCCTCGGTGCAGGAGCGCCTGCTGGCGCCGGTGCTGGCGGCCCTGGCCGAGCGGCTGCCGGTGATGGACAACGACATCGTCGCCGGACTCGCCGAACGGTCGGAGGAGCTGGCCCGGGCGGTCCTGGCGGCCACCGCGGGCGTCGAGGCGGAGCTCGGCCGGCTGAGGGGGCACGCCAGTGCGCCGGCCGAGGACCTGGAGCGGCAGGCCGAGACCCTGCGCGAGGACCTCGCGGCGGACCTCGCGGAGATCGTCGGGCGGATGCGCGTCGAGGCGGCGGCACGGGAGGAGGACCCGGACTTCGCGGCCGCGGTGGACGAGGCGTACACCGATCTGGGCCGTTGGATCGCCGAGGGCCTCGGGTCCGAGGAGGCCGACGGCGCGGGCGGGGCCGGAGCGGCCGGCGCCGCCGACGGAGGGCCCGCGGACGCGGGGCACCGGCAGCGCTGGTGCGACCGCCAGCTGCGCCAGATGCGGGTGCGCGGCGGATCCGCACCGGTTGCCACGGACGAGTTCAACCGGATCAGGGTGGAGGTCGCGCGCCGGTTCGCCGCCATCGACGGCTACTTCGAGGAGCGGGTGCGGGGGCTGCACCGGCAGGTCGCCGAGGTGCTCACCCGTCACACCGGCCGACTGCTCGCGCCGCCGGCCGCCGCGGAGAGCGGTGCGGCCGCCGACGGTCCGGCCGGGCCCGGACCGGAGACGGCCGAGGGTGCCGCCGTGCTGCTGCGGCTGCGGGAGATGTTCGACGACGGCTACGAGCCGTGCCCCGGCCTGTCCTCGGCCGTCGCGGACCTGATGGAACTGCGGCTGGACTACCGCACCCAGCTCCATCCGAGGATCCGCGCCCAGCTCGACGGGCTGAGCCTGGACGTCCTCGACCCGTCGAGCGGGCGGATGCGTTCGCAGATCGCCGTGGAGGTCAGCGCGGCCGGCGCCGACGAACTCTACGAGTTCATCACCACCCGTGCCGAGCAGGCGGCCTACCGCACCCGTACGGCGCTGCTGCGTGACTCGGTGATCCCGGCCCTGGTGCTGTACGCGGCCGTGGAGCAGTTCGAGGACGCCCTGATCCGCTCGGGTGCCTCCGCACGCGAGTTCCGCCGGTTCGCCCGGACGTACCGCAACGAACTGTGGCCCGGTCGCTACGAGGGCCTCAACAGCGAGCACGCGCGGTTCGCCGCGGTGACCCGCGGGTGCCGCGAGGTCGAGGCCGCGCTGCGCGGCCGGCCCGCGCACGGCGGGACGGACCGTACGGCGGCAGAGAAGACGAAGGAGACCAGATGGTGACGGCGGCCACCGAAGCCGATGACACGCCGGTGTTCAGGATCGGCATGCTGGGGCCCAGCCGGGTCGGCAAGACCTCGCTGGTCGTCTCCATGCTCACCGACGGCGAACGGCTGCTGGGCGGCACCCCGGTGGTCCTGCGGGCGGCCGACGAACGGACCAAGCGGCTGCTGCGACTGCGCCGGCAGGAGCTCGACGGCGGCCTGCTCGCCCGGAAGTTCGACTCGGCGGTGATGCCGGGCAGTCTCGACCTGACGTACTTCAACCTGGAGATGAGGGCGGGTCAGGCCGCGGAGGGCATCCGGTTCTCGCTGCTGGACTTCCCGGGCGGCTGGCTCAGCGAACAGGAGGGGCGCAGCGCGGAGGAGGTGCGGAACTGGGACGAGTGCCAGTCCTTCCTGGCGGAGTGCAACGTCCTGGTCGTCCCGGTGGACGCGACCGTGCTGATGGAGGCGGACCAGCCGCAGCACTGGCGGTCGGTGCCGGCCGTCCTGGAGACCCTCGCCGTCCAGGAGATGGCCGAGCTGTGGGCGGGCAACCGCAACCTGGCGCCGGAGGAGCCGGCGCTCGTGGTGCTCGCGCCGGTGAAGTGCGAGTCGTACTTCGCGGACAACGGCGGTCTGCGGGACGACTCCCAGCTGCTGAGGGAGCGTGTGCTCCAGGTGTACGACCGGGTCATCGAGCTGGTGCGGTTGAACGCGCCGCACGCCCAGATCCGCTATTGCCCGGTGGACACCCTGGGCTGCGTCGAGCTGGTGAAGGTGCACTGGCAGACGGATCCGGACGAGCCCGGTACGCATCGGCCGACCGGCACCTTCGCGATCCGGGACCGGGGCCGGATCTCGATCGTCGGGGCGGAGGACATCCTGGGTGCCGTCTGCGGGCTGCTGGCGGGTGCCCGTCGGCGGGTGACGGCGGGGGAGGCCGACCGTCACGTGGGCCGGGCGCGGTACGCGGAGCAGCGCGGGCAGGAGCTGAAGCGCGGCTTCTTCCGGCACGTCCGCAACTGGATGAACGGCAGTATCCGGGCGAACGATCTGGAGCGTGCCGGGCAGTTGGCGAAGGCGCAGGAACTGCGCAACCAGGCCGAGCAGTTGGCGCGGGCGGTGGACATGCTCGCCGATCGGAAGCCGAGCGGACGGAGCAAGGCGCTGTGAGCGAGGAGCCGACACCCGCAGTGGCGGCCGGGGAGTCGCCGGGGCGGCCGGAGCCGGTGGTGCGCGGGTACGTGATGTCGCGTGGCTATCCACGGCAGGCGGACTACCGTTTCCTGGGTGCCGCGCCGGACCCGGGCTGGTGGACCCGGCACCGCTCCCACACCGACGTCAACTATCCGACGCTGTTGGTGGAGGCGCGCGGCGGGCGGTGGCGGGCCTATCTGAGCGGCATTCCGTCGCAGCGGCGGGACGAGGTCAGTACCCCGATCCGGTTCACCCTCGCGCTGGAGGGCGCCACGGCGTCGGGTGGGGCCGACGGGGTGGTGCGGTTGGTGGCCCGGTGGCTGGACGGTCATGCCGACGGTTCCGGGCGGGCCGTGCTGGGTGAGCGCATGGACGGTCTGTTCCCGGACGACGCGGAGGTGGTGGATCTCCGCCGGCGGCACGACGTGGAGGCGGTCGGCGTCGTCCAGGACCGGATGGAGCGCCTGTTGACCTCGTTGGAGGCGCCGGGCGGCCCTGAGCCGACGGAGTGGGCGGACCGCTCCTGGATCGCGAGTGCGGCCGACGGGCCGGGCGCCGCCGCGTTCGTCGAGCGGGTTCGTGCCCTGCTCGCCGGGGAGCAGGACGGGGACGCGCTGGTGCTGAACCTGGTGGAGCAGGCCGAGGAGGCACCGCCGGTGGCGGCGGGCGAGAGCCTGGCCGTGCTCACGGCCACCGGTGGCCCCGACCGTCCACGGGCGCTGCCCGCCGCGATCCCGGGGCAGTCGGGTGACCAGGGCCCAAAAGCGCCGGGCCGGACCACGCCGGCCTCCCCGGTGGACGTCCGGAGGGCACTGCCCCTCGTTCTGGCGGCGCTGCTGCTGGTGCTGTTGATCCTCTGGTGTGCGACACGGTGATGCAGTGGTGGAAGACCGTGACCGGCCTGGCCGAGCGGGACTCCTGCGACGGGCGGCTGGTCCTGCGGCTCCACGGCGAACCGCTGGTCGAGTTCGGTGCCACGTGGACGGCGGACGGCCGGAGCCCGCATTTCCGCGGACGGCTGACCACCGCGGACGGCACCGACGTGGGCCGGACGGTCGTGCGGAAGATGACGCTGAAGGACATGCCCAGGTGGGCCCTGCAGACGATGACCGGGGCGCTGGCGTTCGACGAGGCCGAGTTCCGGGCGGAACTGCCACAGTGCGACGCGGTGCTCGTGTGCAGGGTCCTGACCCAGGACGCGCCGGACGCGGCAGGACATACCAAGATCCTCGTGGACGGGGGCGCGACGAACGTCATCGTGCTCTCGCTGGCCGTGCCGCTGCCGCCGCCCCCGGGGACGGGCCTTCCGGGCGGCGCATGGTGGTGACCGGGGCCGGCGCTCGGCGGGCTTGGGTCGCTGGCCCGGCGCCGTCCGGGACGGCCACACCGGGGCGGTGGCCTGCGACCACTACCACCGCTTTCCCGAGGACGTCGCCCTGATGCGCGGCCTCGGCCTGGACGGGTACCGGTTCTCCCTCGCCTGGCCGCGGATCCGGCCCGCCGGCGAGGGGGCGGTCAACCCGGCCGGCCTCGACTTCTACGACCGTCTGGTCGACGCCCTGCTCCGCTAGCGGGCGGGCACTGTCCGCAGGGCCGGTGTCCGGCTTCAGAATTTGTCCGGTACTTCAGGGCCAGGATCAGGTAGATGACGAGAGCGGCAGCAACCAGGACACCGGCGGGGGTGTCGGCACTCATGTGCCACTCCTCACAGGTGTCAGGGCCTGCGTCGGAGCAGGCGAAGGGGGTCCGGGGACGGGCGCATCCCAGGCCGTGGGCGGATGCAGAGGAAGCCGTGCCGGGAGGCTATTCCCACTCGTCGGGCGGCCGGTCCGATCCTGACGGCTCTTTGATCCCGGGAGCCTCTGTCTTGACGGATCGTTGACAGGAAGCTGGTCACCTCGTGGCACCACGGCCATACCCGCCGGGACGACCGAGACATCGGCAAGCCTGCCGGCCGACGATGCTCGGCCGATGCATCGAGTCAATTGCCCGAAGCCCACCTCGGCGATCATTGGGACGTGCAACGCCCGGCGAACCCCGGGAGGCCGGGCCGGCTGATCTTCCAGGCGTCTTCGACGGGTGCGTCGTAACGGGTAGGTTTGCTTGCCGTTGAGGGCGCCCGGCGCCGTGGCTTGGGAAAGCGGTGTGGGGAATGGTTGCACGGGCCGTGGTGGACTGCGCGCTGTACGAGGGCGGGCTTCGCCTGCCGGAGCAGGTGGACCTGTCGGAGGTGCTGCAGCGGATAGGTGAGAAGGACGGCCGGTTCGTGTGGATCGGCCTCTACCAGCCCACCGAGGAGCAGTTCGCCGAGATCGCCGCGGCGTTCGACCTGCATCCGTTGGCGGTGGAGGACGCGGTCCGCGCCCATCAGCGTCCGAAACTCGAACGCTACGGTGACACGCTGTTCCTGGTACTGAAGACGATCACCTATGTCGAGCACGACAAGGTGACGGCGACCAGCGAGATCGTCGACACCGGCGAGATCATGGTGTTCGCGGGCCCCGGTTTCGCGATCGTGGTCCGCCACGGCAGCGCTCCGCCGCTGGCAGCCGTGCGCCGGGACCTGGAGGCCGTGCCCGAGCTGATGGCGTTGGGCCCGGTTGCTGTGCTGCACGCGGTGGCCGACCACGTCGTCGACCGCTACCTGGAGGTCGCCGACGCCTTCGAGCGGGACGTGGAGGAGCTGGAGACGGCGGTGTTCTCGCACGAGCGCACCGACGACGCGGGCCGGATCTACCAGCTGAAGCGCGAACTGCTGGAGTTCAAGCGGGCGGTGGTGCCGTTGGGCGTGCCGCTCCAGCGGCTGGCCGACGGTACGCTGCCGCAGGTGCCGGCCGCGATTGCCACCTATCTGCGGGACGCCGCGGACCATCACACGCAGGCGAAGGAACGGATCCTGGCCTTCGACGAGCTGATCTCCAGCATCCTGGACGCCAGCATGGCGCGGCTGTCGATGCAGCAGAACACGGACATGCGAAGGATCAGTGCCTGGGCGGCGCTGGCGGCCGTGCCGACGATGGCGGCGGGTGTGTACGGCATGAACTTCGATTACATGCCGGAGCTGCGTTGGACGTTCGGTTACCCGGCGGTGCTGGTGCTCACCGCCACGGTCTGTGTGTTCATCTTCCGGGCGTTCCGCCGCAACGACTGGCTGTGAGCCGGTGCCGGCCGTCAGGGCCCGGCACCGGGAGGTTCACCGGTCGAGGTGGATCCATGCGGCGATGAACGCGACCCAGGCGAACAGGGCCGAGAAGGTCAGCAGCGGGGCGAGGCGGCGCATGGCGGTTTCCTCCCCGAGGTGCGCACGGTGAACGGGACGGGTCAGGCGAGCCCGAACCATCCGAGGACGGTCTGGGCGAGCAGGATGGTGGACATGGCGGCCACGCCGACGACCACGGCGGTGGCCGCGACGCGGTAGCGGCGGCCGTTGGCGGCCTCGCCGAGGACGGAGCGGCGGTTGGTGAGGACGAGGAGGTAGACCAGCACGATCGGGCTGATCAGGCCCTGGAGGACCTGGGTGCCGATCAGGAGCCGGATGACGTCAACGGGGGTGAGGGCGACGATCGCGCCGAGGGCGATCTGGGCGGTGAACAGGCCGAGGAAGAGCGGGGCGTCGCGGAAGCTCCGGGACACCGAGCGTTCGACGCCGGCAGCCTCACCGATGGCGTAGCTCGCGGACAGCGGGACGACTGCTCCGGCCAGCGCGGAGGCGCCGATCAGGCCGAAGGCGAAGAGCAGCTCGGCGCTGTGCCCGGCCACAGGCTTGAGGGCCTCGGCGGCCTGGGCGGCGGACTCCAGCGGACCGCTGCCGCCGATGGCTGAGGCGGTGGCGATGATGATCGTCAGGCTGATCAGGCAGGCGAACACCGCGCCGAGGACGGCGTCCGCACGGATGAGCTTGTAGTCGGCGGGCTTGGCGCCGCGGTCGACCACGCCGGCGGCGGCGTAGAACTGCATGTACGGGCTGACGGTGGTGCCGATCAGGGCGACGGCGAGCAGGACGAAGTCCTTGCTCGGATCGATGTGCGGGACGGCCAGGTGCTCCCCGACCTGCCCCCAGTCGGGGTGGCCGAGGACCATGGCCACGGGGTAGGCGAAGAACGCCAGCGACATGACGAGGAAGATCCGCTCGGCCCACTTGTAGCTACCGAAGAGCACCAGGGACCAGAGCAGTACGGCCGCGGGCGGAATCACTGCCCACTTCGGGACGCCGAGGAGTTCGAAGGCGGCACCGATCCCGGCGAACTCGCTGACGACCAGTCCGGTGTTGGCCAGCAGCAGGCAGAACACCGCGAGTGCGGTGAGGCGCAGGCTGAACTGTTCGCGGATCAGCGCGCCAAGGCCCTTGCCGGTGTAGGCGCCGAGCCGCACGGCCATCTCCTGGACCATGACCAGGGCGACGGTGACCAGCACCATGAAGAACAGCGTGCCGTAGGTGAACTGGGCGCCGGCGCTGGCGTAGGTGGCGATGCCGGCGGCGTCGTTGCCTGCGTTCGCGGCGACCAGCCCCGGTCCGGCGACCATGGCGACGGCCGCGATGCGGCGCCAGCCCCGACGGCGGGCGGCGGGTGCGGCCGGTGCCGGGACCACAGCGGCGGGGGTGGGCGCGGTGGGGGTGGTGAGGTCGCGGGTCACGTGAGGAACCTCCGGAAGTGCAGGCGGCCGCGCTCCGGGAGCAGGGCGTCGAGGATGTCGTCGGCGAGGATCCGCCCCAGCGGGCGGCCTGCGTCGTCGACCACCAGAAGGGAGCTGGCGCGTGCGGCGACCAGTTGGTCGGCGGCCTCGGACAGGCGGGAGTCCGGGCGCACGGTGACCGGCGGCGCGAACTGGGCCAGCCACTCCACCAGGTCCCCGACGAGTGCGGTGTCCTCGGCCACCGCCAGGTCGAACAGCGGAAGGTCACCGGTCACCCGGCCCTCCGAGTCCAGGACGGCGACCGCGTCGATCTCGGTGCGGTGCTCGGCCTGCGCGGCGAGCTCTGCCCGTACTTGGGCGATCGTCTGCTCCGGGCGGGCGGTCACCAGCACGGTGGTCATCGCGCCGCCGGCGGTGCCCTCGCGGTGGGTCAGCAGGGCGCGCAGCTCGGCCGCCTCGTCGGCGGGCATACGGGTCAGTAGTGCTTCGCGCTCGCCGGGTTCGAGGTCGCGCAGGGCGTCGGCGGCCTCGTCCGGCTCCATCTCGTCGACCAGCCGGGCGGCGTGCTCCGGTGCCGCCTCGCGGAGCAGGTTCTCCAGCTCGGCGGGTTCCATCTCCTCCAGCGCGTCTGCGGCGTGCTCCGGCTCCAGCCAGCCCAGCAGCTGCTGCCGCTCGTGTCGGCCGAGGTCCTCCAGGATGTCGGCGAGGTCGGCCGGGCGCAGCCGGTGCAGCGCGGAGCGGGACGCGCGCAGCCGCACCTCGGCCGGCCCGTGGGTGGCCTGTTCGCCGAACGGGGCGACCGACTGCCAGTCCAGGACGCGGTCGGGGGTGGGGCGGACCTGCCAGCGGCGCGGGCCGAGGCGGCGCAGCAGCGTGGGCAGGGAGACGTCGACCCCGACCAGGACGGTGCGGTCGGCCAGCGGCGCCAGGTACAGGTCGGCGGCGCGGGTGACCTGGACGCCGTCGACGTCGACGAGCTGGTGGTCCATCACGTCGCGGGCGAGCAGCACCTCGCCGGGGCGCCGGACGTAGTCGCGCAGGTCGACGCGCGAGGTGCGCAGAAGTACGTGCCCGGCGCCGACGGTGTCGACCGCGCTCGCGGCGAGGAAGGCGCGGCGCCGTCCGATGCGGATGATCAGGCCGGTGACCGGCGGGTAGGGATCGGGCCCGTAGAGGCGGGCGACCACGTCGACGACCCGGCCCACCTCCTCCCCTGACTGGTTGGCGACCTGACCGCCGATCAGCCCGGCAAGGGACACCAGCGAGGCGCGGACGCTGCGGGTCGCGGTGCCGCGGCGCGCTACATCGGCCCTGCGGTCACGCAGCCGGGCCGTGGTGGTCATGAGCAGAGTGGTGGAAGCCACGGGGAACACCTCCTTGCCCCGGTCGAGACGAGGCGTCGGGCGGCCCGGGCCACACCACCAGGTCCTCCGGCCGGCGGTGGCACGCCCGGACGCACGGCGGCGACCCCGCCGGATGTTCGGGCGTGGGACACCGCTGTGAACGGGTGGTCAGAGGAAAAGAGGCTGCCGCGGGTCGCTGAAGGACGGCGAGGACAACACGGTGAAGGGCCGACTATGGCCCGGACTACTGTCCATCTCGCCTCCTCCCGATCCCGGCCACGACTCGATGTCGTGACGGCGCGGCAAGGGGAAAGCCGGGAACGACCCGGCACACCCCAACTCGTCAGAGCTTTGGCACTCCACGGCGTGTCCCCGGCGGTGCGGGGAAGCCACTTGGGGTCACCCCTTAGGTCGGGGAGACCTGTCCTGATCCGGAGCGTCTCTCGACGGGTGGGATCAGTGGCCTGTGTCCGTGAAGACGCCTCACCGAACGAGGTGTCTGTTCAAACCTGCGTAAGCATAGGCCCCCGTCGACCTGGCGGCCCAATCCTTGACCGGGTCTTGACCGGGTCCTGCCTAGCCGGAGCCAGCCGCGCGCCGGATCGTATCCCGCACCTCCCGTGCGTACTCCTCGCCGCGATCTCAGGCACCGTGACCGTCATCGCGGTGGGTGGCCAGTACCGGACTCCCGAGCCGTCCTGACCGCCCCTGGCCACAGAGGGTGTTCAGTTGGCTGATCCGCCCGCGTATCGGTCAGCCACAGCCAGTCCGGCGAGTGCAGGCCCCGGCCGGCGCTGGTGCGCTTCAACACGTCCGACTAACATGAGGTGACCTCATGTTCTTGTGTGTCGTCCGTTGCCGCCATGATGCAGGGAGTCAGGCTGTGCCGAACCGACTCGACCTCCCGTCCGACTTCCGCTGGGGAGCCTCCACCGCCGCGTACCAGATCGAGGGCGCGGTGGACGAGGACGGCCGCGGGCCGTCCGTCTGGGACGTGTTCGCCGCCCGGCCCGGCGCCGTCCGCGACGGCCACACCGGCGCGGTGGCCTGCGACCACTACCACCGCTATCCCGAGGACGTCGCCCTGATGCGGGGCCTCGGCCTGGACGGGTACCGGTTCTCGATCGCCTGGCCGCGGATCCGGCCCACCGGCGCGGGTGAGACCAACCCGGCCGGCCTCGACTTCTACGACCGCCTGGTGGACGCCCTCCTGGCCGCCGGCATCACCCCGCTGCCCACCCTCTTCCACTGGGACCTGCCGCAGGCCCTGGAAGAGGAGGGCGGCTGGCTGAACCGCGACACCGCCCACCGCTTCGCCGAGTACACCTCGGTGGTCGTGGACCGGCTCGGCGACCGGGTGCCCGCCTGGATCACCCTCAACGAGCCGTTCGTGCACATGGTCTACGGCTACGCCCTCGGCATCCACGCCCCCGGCCGCGCCCTGATGCTCGACGCCCTGCCCGCCGCCCACCACCAGCTGCTCGGCCACGGACTGGCCGCCGCGGTGCTGCGCGAACGCGGCCTGCAGGTGATGATCGCCAACAACCTCACCCCCGTCCGGCCGGCCACCGAGGACCCTGCCGACCTGACCGCCGCCACCGCCTACGACGCCCTGCACAACCGGCTGTTCACCGACCCCCTGCTGCTCGGGCAGTACCCCGACCTGTCGGCCTTCGGCCTCGACGAGGACCTCGGCGGCACCGTCCGCCCCGGCGACCTGAAGCTGATCGCCGGCCCCGGCCTCGACGGCCTCGGCGTCAACTACTACAACCCCACCCGGATCGCCGCCCCCACCGACCCCGGCCTCCCCTTCTCCGAGGCCCCGATCGACGGCGTCCCCCGCACCGCCTTCGGCTGGCCGGTCGTCCCCGACGGCCTGCGTGAACTCCTCGTGGGCCTGCGCGACCGCTACGGCGCCGCCCTCCCGCCCGTCACCGTCACCGAGAACGGCTGCTCCGTCGCCGACGAACCCGCCCCCGACGGCACCGTCGACGACCCCGACCGGATCTCCTACCTCGCCGGCCACCTCGATGCCCTCGCTGCCGCGATCACCCAAGGCGTCGACGTCCGCGGCTACTTCACCTGGTCGCTGCTCGACAACTACGAATGGGCCGAGGGCTACCACCAGCGCTTCGGACTCGTCCACGTCGACTTCGGCACTCAGGTGCGCACCCCCAAGGCGTCCTACGCCTGGTACCGCGACCTGATCGCGGCCCACCGGGCCCGGTGCAGAAAGTAGTCGGGATCTGGCATGGGGACTGCATCCGCGGGATTCATGGACCCATGACGCCGCACTCTCTCGGGCCGTCTGCCTTCTTCGCGAGCATCGGGGGATCGAGAAGGAACCGGAGCGCACATGTGGACGTCCGACGGAGAGCGCGCGGCACCTTCACGAACACCACAATGCGGCCTGACCAGCATGGATGTGGTGTCCAGCAAGCGCGACACCACGGCCGGCAAGCGGCACCCGCGGTCGCGTCGTTGTGCTTCGGTCCGACCACGATGAAGTCCACACACCAGAGGTGCCCCAGCCGACGCCACGGCTGGGGCACCTCGAGGTGGTGAGTGTCGGTCAGCAGATGGACCTGCCCATGTCGTGAACCGCTCGTCCACACGGCGGCGGGCCGCACCCGATCGCGATCACCGTTGATCGGGCGGGTCAGCGCTTCAGGGTGAGGACGCCGGGCCGGTACGGCAGTCGGTCGTAGGGG
>NZ_BAAALD010000089.1:0-32365 GCF_039528095.1 Kitasatospora arboriphila | reverse complement strand
CCACCCCGACCTGGCGCGGAACCTGACCCCCGAAACCAGGGACGAAACGCCCAGTGAGAAAGCAAAAGAGGCCGCCACTCCAGTCAGGGTGACGGCCTCCGTGCGTCCTGGCCCGGCCGGTGACGGGGGCTGGCGGCCCGGCCCCGACGGTTGCCCGTGCGCGTACTCCGCGCAGCGCCCACGATCGAGGGAGGACCCGTTCGCGGAGGTCGGAGGTGCCCGATGGAACAGCGGACCGGGGAGCACGGGAGCCGGCCGGCCGGCGGCGGGTACTTCGCCGGGTTCGCGCCGTGGATCGTCTTCGACGTGGTGGCGAGCCCGAGCACCTGGGAGTACGCCTCCCTCGCCGCCCTGGTGACGGCCGTCCTGTTAGGCCGGCCGTCCGCCGGCCGAGGGGGCTGGAAGATCCTGGACGTGGCCGGCATCGCCTTCTTCGCGGTCATGAGCCTGCTGGCGCTCTTCCTCGGCCGGGACGACCTGGAGTGGCTGGAGACGTACGCCCAGCCGATCTCGTCCGGGGTGCTGGCGGTGGTGGCGTTCGGCTCGCTGCTGTTCGACCCGTTCACCGCGCAGTACGCGCGCGAGTCGACCCCGCGGCAGTACTGGGACAGCCCGGTCTTCCGGCGGGTCAACCGGTTGCTGACGGCGGTGTGGGGGCTGGTGTTCACCGTGATCGCGGTGCTGGGGGTGGTCGCCGTGCACGTCGAGGGCGGGGACGACTGGCTGAACTGGGTGATCCCGGTCGCGCTGATCGCGGCGGCGTTCACGTTCAGCGCCCGTTACCCGGACTCGGTCCGTCGGCGGACGGCTGCGCAAGGGACCCCGGCGGGCGGCGGGGCGACGGCCGGGGCCGGCATCCGGAACGACCGGGGCGGGCGCCCGGGCCGTCCCGACTGACCCCGGGACCTCATGGCGCGCACTACGACTGCTCAAGGATCCGCTCGCCTCCCAGGTCGGGCGGCCTGCGCGCACCGGCCGGGCCGGGTGCGCAGGTGCGCGTACCCGGACCCCACGGATGTGCGCACAGCAGGTGCGCACTGGCGGTGCGAAGCAGCGGCCGGTCGGCCGGGCGCGGGTTTGGGTCAGTGGAGGGGGTGGGCGTGGATGGGTGTGTCCGGTACGGATCTGCCTGCGCAGTCGAGGACGTGGACCAGGCCGCCCTCCTCGATCTCGACCCGGACGGTGCGGTCGGCGTCCGCATGGACCGGCTGCCCGTACGGGCTCTACCCGACCTGCCGCTCCACGGTGACGGTGTCCTGCTGCCCGTGGCAGCCTGCCGGTCCGGGGAAGGTCAGCATCCAGCGGATCGACTGCGTCGCCACGGTGATCACGCCTCCTGCGCGGGACCTCATTGCCAATGCACGGCGGGAACGGTCCGGGAGCGGCGTTAGGCCGCTGTCGCTCTGAGAAAGCAAAAGAGGCCGCCGCTCCAGTTGGGACGGCGGCCTCCGAGCATTGCGGGACGGGCGGGTGCGCAGCCGCCCTCAGGGCTGCCCACCTTGGTACCGCGCAGCGGGGGACGGGCGGGTGCGCAGCTGCGCAGTACCGGGGTGGGGCGGTTGGTACTGCAACGGTGCTTACCGTGACGGTTGTCGTGTTCGCCCGTTGGACTGTTCATGGGTGGGGACATATCCGAGGTCGATGCTCGTTGCTGGTCGGACGGGCTGGCCGGGCTGCATGAGCGGTTCGCTCACCGGTTCGCGCGGAGCGAGTCGCGGGAGTCGGCGCTGGCCTACATGCGTGGCCTGCTGGCGCCGTTGGAGCGCAAGAACGGTTGGACGGTGGCCGAGGAGGCCGGCCGTGGCGGACCGGATCGAGGACAAGATCCCGTTCCGCTGGGTGACCGCTGATGCCGGCTACGGCTACAGCAAGGGCTGGCGCTTCGAACTGGAGCAGGCCGACGTGTTCCACGTCGTGGCCACCACACGGCACGATACCGTCGTCACCTGGCGGGCCATGGACCATCGACTGCACGACCTGATCGCCGACCTGCCGCGGCAGAAGTGGAAGCGCCGTTCCTGCGGCGAGGGCGCGCACGGCCCCAGGGTCTACGACTGGGCACGCGTCGAGGTCCGGCCCTGGCACCGCCCCGACCGCAAGCACTGGGTCCCGGGCCGCCGCAGCATCACCGATCCCACAAAGGTCGCCTACTACATCGCCTACACGCCCGCCGACGCCACACTCAACGAGCTGATCGCCGTCGCGGGTGCCCGCTGGGCGATCGAAGAGTGCTTCCAGACGGCCAAGGGCCAGTGCGGCCTGGACGACTACCAGGTCCGACGCCACCAGGGGTGGTACCGGCACATCACCCTCGCCATGGCCGCCCACGCCTGTCTGACCGTCCTGCGGGCCCAGCACCTCGAAAAGGGGCCGGACCTGCTCGAACGCCAGACCTGATCCCGCTCACCGTCCCCGAGATCCGACGGCTGATCGCCCACCTCACCCGGCCTGTTCGCCGCAGACCCGACCACGTCCTGCACTGGTCCCACTGGCGCCGCCGACGCCAACACCAGGCCCGCACCAGCCACTACAAGAGACGAGGCCACAGCCCAAGGGCTGAAGCCCCGTCACGGTAAGCACCGTCGCAGTACTAGTTGACCGCTGCTCGCGAGTGACGGCCTGCCAGGAGGCGCGCTGCGGCGGCCAGGGCCGACGTGGTCGCGGCCGCCCATGGCAGCAGGCCGAGGACTCCGCCCGCCTGCTGCCAGAGGCTGAACAGGCTTAAGGCGGCGGTCAGCGGCAGCAGGGCGAGCCCGGCGGCTGCGGCGTCGAGGCGGCCGCGGGCTGCGCACAGGACGGCCGGCAGCAGGGGCGCGAGCAGCAGGAGGAGCGACCGCCACCCGTCCATCAGGTGCCGGGTGTCGTAGCCCCCCTGCGCCTGCGTCGCAGCGAAGCCGGCGGCCGCGCCGGCGAGCACCAAGAGCGGCCGGGCGTGGCGCCGCGGTTCGTCGAGCAGATCGGGCGGGGCGGCGAGCAGCAAGGCGCCGCCGGCGAGGTACGGCATCAGGGCGGTCGCCGTGTAGAGCACCCACCAACCGGTCGGGGCGTCCTGCGCCGCGAGGGCGATCCGCAGGGCGCCGAGCAGGGTGACGGCGACGGCCAGGACGCGGGCGGCGCGCCAGGCTCCGAGGGCGGCCGCGGCGGCGAGCAGGGCGGGGACGACGGTCAGGCCGAGGCCGGCGAGGTGGTCGGGCAGGTCGGCCCAGGGCGGGGTCGGGCCGGACCTGGCGGCGACGCGGATCTCGTGGGTGCGGGGGTCGGCGAGGCCGGGGACGGGGTCGGCACCGAGCAGGGCGCCGGCGAGCAGGGGCGCGGCAGTCGCGAGGAGTCGGCCGCCGAGGGTGGTGGCGGTCAGGCGGGTGCGCAGCCGCAGGCCGTAGGCGGCGAGGTCGAGTGCTTCGCGGGCGGTGGCGAGCCGGCCGGCGTCGGCGGTGGTGTCGGCGAAGACCTCGGCGAGTTCGGCTCCGCGGTCGCGGCGGTAGTGCGCCGGGTAGGCGGCGAGGGCGGTGCGCAGGGCCACCGTGCGGGCGGTCACGCGAGGGCCCGGCGGGTGTGGACCGCGGGGCCGCCGAGGCGGCGCTGGGCCTCGGCGGCGACGGCGCGCAGCCGTTCGGCCTCGGTGGCCAGGACGTCGCGTCCGGCGCCGGTGAGGGCATAGCTGCGTCGGGCCCGGCCGTCGACGACCTCCTCGGCGGCGACCTCGATCAGGCCCTGCTGGAGCAGCCGGTCGAGCGCCCCGTAGAGGGTGCCGGTGCGCATCGTCACCCGCCCGCCGGAGATCGCGTCGATCTCCTTGATCAGCGCGTATCCGTGCCGGGGGGCGTCGGCGAGGGCGGTGAGCAGCAGCAGGGTGGATTCCTGCATCGCGCGTTCTGTCATGCGACTACATATACCGCCGAGCTGCGTATCGGTGCCAGCGCGCGGCTGCCCGGGCGGCCGGTCGGCCACCCGGGCGGCGGGCCGGCTATCCGCGCCAGGGGCCGGTGTGGTCCCGGCGGGCGGCGCCGAGCAGGGCGGCCAGCAGCGGCAGCGCCACGGCCAGCAGGGCGATGGTCGGCCAGGGCGCGTCGGCGAGGTGGACCACGGGTGCGCCCGGCTGTCCGGCGGCGCGCGAGCGCAGCAGGGCGAAGGCCGGGACGGCGCCGGCGGCGGTGCCGAGCAGGGCGCCGAGCAGGGCGATCAGGCCGGCCTGGAGTCCGGCCAGGGTGCGCCGGGTGCGCGGTCGGGCGCCGATCGCGGTGAGCACGGCCCGGTCGCGGCGGGCGTCGGCCGCGGCGAGCGCGGTGGCGACCACGGCCGCACCGAGGACCACCACGGCGGCGAAAGCGCTCAGTGCCACTCCGATCAGGCTGTTGGTCGGCCGGTAGCCGCGTTCCACCTCGAGGGTGGCGTGCGGGGCGAGCCGGGCGACGGTGGCGGCGGCCCGTCGTTCGGCCTTCTCGGGGGTGGGGGCGGCGGGCAGCCAGATCGATCCGGTGGGCTCCACCGACAGGCCGCCCAACCGCTGGACGGTCTGCGCGCCGACGACCACCGGCGCGTAGCGCCGGTCGGCGGGCCGTTCGACGAGGACGCCGTCCACACTCTCCTGCCGTACCGCGCCGCCGGCGCCCTGCGCCTGCAGCAGCACCCGACCGTCGTGCAGGTAGGCGGGGTCGGTGACGACGGCCTTGCCGGCGGCGAGCGCGGCCTCGGCGGCCGGGTCGTGCAGGGCGAGCAGGTTGTGCAGGACCGCGGCGTCGCCGACCAGCAACGGGGTGGTGACGGTCCGTCCGTAGCGTTGGCCGCCCTCGGCGTGGACGGTGGCCCGGCAGTCCTGGCAGAAGACGTACTCGGCCTGGTAGAGGTCGGCGCGTTCGCCGAGGTCCGGCAGGTCCTGGGCGAGCGCGGTGCGAAGCTGCGGCAGCGCGGCCGCGTCGCCGTACGTCTCCAGTTGGACGGAGTCGACCGGTCGCCGGAGTTGGTAGGCCGCCCGGTCCTGGGCCTCGGACCCGGTGGTGTACACGCCGACGGCGACCGCCCCGGCGACGGCGGCGAGCACCGCGCCGACGGCGGGCGCGGTGCGGGAGCGGTGCCGGGCGGTGTCGCGCAGGGCGAGTCGGGCGCCGAGCGGTAGCCGGCCGGCGAGCCGGCCGCACAGGGCCAGCAGCAGTGGGGTGAGCAGCAGCAGCCCGAGTTCGGCGGTGACCGCGCCGCCCAGCACCGACAGGGTGCGGACGGACAGTCCGGCGACCACGGGCGGTCCGCCGACCTGTCCGGCGACGGCCCCGTACAGGGCGAGTCCGGTGCCCGCGGCCACGGTGGCCGCGCCGAGCAGCGGCACCCACCGCCCCGCCGGGCGGACGGTGTCGCGGCCGGTCAGGGCGGCGAGCACGTCGCGGCGGCCGATCCAGGCGGCGGGCAGCAGGGCCGCCAGCAGGGCGGTGGCGATGCCGGTGGCGGCGATCAGCAGCAGGTCTGTCGGGCGCAGGGCCAGGTGCCCGAAGCGGCTGCCGCCGGCCTGCTCGATCCAGGGGCGCAACAGCGCGACGGCCACGCAGCCGAGGGCGGTGCCGAGCGCGGCCCCGGCCGCACCGAGGACGAGGCCGCCGGCCAGCACAACCGCGCGGACGTGCCCGGGCCGTCCGCCCGCCGCACCGAGCAGGGCGAGTTGGCGCCTGGCCTGCCGGGCGCCGATCGCGAACGCGGGTCCGGCCAGCAGCGCGACCTCCAGCAGCGCCAGGGCGGCCGTGGTGGCTGCGGCCATCACGGTGCGCTCGCGCTGGTCGGCGGCGCCGAACGCCTCCTCGCGCTCCATCGCCGCGGCGGGCGGGTGCAGGGCCACCTGCCGGGCGGCCACCGTGTAGCCGTGGCGGTTGAACTCCCGTACCCGGTCCCAGTCGAGGGTGGCTCCGGCGGGCAGCTCGACCAGCCAGGCGGCCTTGCGGGCGGCGGCCTCCTGCGCCCCGTTGCCCAGCGGTGCGAGCCCGGCGGCGGCCTGGGCGGCGTCCAGCGCCCCGTACAGTGTGTCCGGCCGGGCGACGAGTTCGACCTTCCGCAGGTCGCCGGGGTCCTCCACGGTGCCGGTCAGGGTGAGCGGCGCGGACTCGAGACCCTGGAGGGTGACCGGGTCGCCGAGGTGCAGTCCGCTCTCGGCAAGGAACTCCCGGGTCGCGGCGGCCTCCTGCGGGGCGGCGGGCGCGCGGCCCGCCACCAGGTTCAGCCGGCCCTGCCAGAGCGGGCCGGTCAGGTCGGCCTCGAAGGTTCCGGTCGGCATCAGGCCCTCCGGGGTGTGCACCCCGGTCACCGGTCCGGTACGGGCCGGCACCAGGGTGCTGCCGGACGGCAGCAACGTGGCCAGCAGCGCGGCGGGTTCGCCGTCCGGCGTGGGCACCTGCCCGGCGCCGGCCGGTTGCGGCAGGGTGCGGACCCCGTCGTCGGGGAAGACCGCCTGCTCGACGGCCCGGCCGGGCGCGTACGCCCCGATCAGGGCGTCCGCCCGGCCCATCAGCCGGTCGGAGCGTTCGGCGGCGGTCAACTGCCCGCTGCGGTGGACCACGTCGGCGCCGGCGACACCGAGCACCGGCAGCGCCACCATGGCCAGTACCAGGGCGCTGCGGCCCTTGGTCCGCCACGCGTCCCGGCGGGCGATCCGCAGCGCGGCCCGCCACGATCCGGCGCTCATCGGACGGCCTCGATCCGCGGCTGCACCGATTCGTCGGTGATCTGGCCGTCGCGCAGGAAGACCACCCGGTCCGCCCAGGCGGCGTGTGCCGGGTCGTGGGTGACCATCACCGCCGCCGCCCCGGCGTCGCAGCGTCCGCGCAGGACCTCCAGGACGGCGTCGCCGGTCAGCGAGTCCAGCGCGCCGGTCGGCTCGTCGGCGAAGAGCAGTCGGCGTTCGCCGATCAGGGCGCGGGCGATCGCCACCCGCTGCTGCTGGCCGCCGGACATGTCGTCGGGGAAGCGGTCCGCCAGGTCGGCGATGCCGAGTTCGGTCAGCGCCGCCAGCGCCTCCCGCCGGGCGGTGCGGGCCGAGGCTCCGTCCAACTCCCTTGGCAGTGCGGTGTTCTCGGCGGCGGTCAGGGCCGGGACGAGGTTGTAGTCCTGGAACACGTAGCCCACCGAGCGGCGCCGCACGTCGGCGAGCCGGCGCCGGCTCAGCCCGTCCAGGGGCACCCCCTCGACCAGCACCCGCCCGGTGGTGGGCCGGTCCAGCCCGCCGGCCAGCGCCAGCAGCGTCGACTTCCCCGAGCCGGACGGCCCCATCACCGCGACGAACTCGCCCGCGCGCACGGTGAGATCCACCTCGCGCAACGCGGACACCTCCCCCGCGCCGCCGCCGTGCACCCGGCCGACCCTCTCCAGGCGCAGGACGACCTGCGCATCCGATCCAGACACGGCTCCCCCTCGAAACAGTGGAACATTTTGCATACCGAGTATGTATAGCCGGTCGTCGATGGATACTCAAGCGAGCGAGATAAGTAGTCTAACGACCCATAGGGTCCAGGGAACGTATTGGTCGTGATCAAGGGGTGGTCTTGGTGAGGTCCTTGATCCAGATCATCGAGGCGCGGCCTTGGCACGCTTTGTGTGGCTCGGTCACTTTGAGTAACGCATTGGGGGCATGCCGCTCGGCTGGTTAGGCTCCCGCCATGGGTGGTCCAGTGTTGGTGATTGAGTTGGCCGAGGCGGTTCCGGCCGCAGTCGTTGAGCGGCTTCGGGGCTTCCTGGAGGGCTCGTCAGCCTGGTTCGAGGAGAAGCGCCCCGGCGGCTACGACCTCAACGTGTTCGCCGACCGACTTGGTACCACGGACCCGGGTGAAGTAGACGGGCGCCGGCCGTTTCTGGTCCATGTCATGGGTCCCGGGATCGGGGACGAGGAGATCTTCGAGGCCGAGCATGCGGACGGCCCCGATCTGGAACCCCTCATCGGCTTCAGCCCGACACACGCGGTGGACGTCATCGCCGGGTGTAACAGGCCGATCGATCACCTCGCCACGGCCCTGCTGGCGGCTGCCATCATGGACGTGGTCGGCGGCGTTGCCAACGCTGAGCTACTGGATGACCAGGTTGCAGTCGTGGACGGACTTCCGGGTGTGCTCGCGATGACGGACGGCGCGTTGCCGACCGTGTTCGGCACGGCGGAATTCCTGCGTGCATGGGCTACCCAACCGGCCTTCCGGCTTCTCAAGTAGTCAGCGGTGAGACCGCGTTCAGCCCGCGAGAAGGACGCGCTTTCGCTGCGCTCGGGGGGTGTCAACGCCGGCGGCCGTGCCCTGGGTGTGCTCATGGGTCTGTGTGCCAATGACATGAGGGCCGCGGTGGCGCCGGCCGGTGCCGTTCCTGATCCGGATCGGCACCGGCCCGGGCTCGAGCCACCGCGTCGAGGCCCTGGGTGTGGTGGCCGAGGCAGCGCGCATGCGGCACCAGGGGGTGTGCACGCGAGAGGACATGCTGCGGTTCCGTGACGACGACGAGTGGTCTGTCGAGGTCACCGGTCACCCGCAGAACTGGTCCGTGCAGGCCTCCCGCGAGGCGATCACCACGGACACCGGCCTCCTCCTGCCCCTGCTCGACGACCCCGACCCCGCGGTGCGGATCGCCGCCGCCTACGTGCTGGCGGCCGCCCTCGACCGCGCACAGGACATCCGCACCGCCCTCCACTCCCGCCTGAACACCGAAGATGACCCGGCCGTACGCGCCGCCCTGGTGCTGGCGATCGCCCAGCTCGGCGGGGCACACCGACACGAGCCAACGGTGGTGTGGGCGCGGGACTGCTGGGCGGACCCGGCACGGCCGGCCGAGGTCCGCGTGAGCGCCGCCCTCGGGTGGAGGTGCTGACCCACCTGCCCGTCCCGAACGAACTACGCGCCATGCTGGACGACCTCGCCACCGACGACATGACCCTTCTGATGGCGCCGCTGCCGCGGAGCTGGGAAGCGTCCTCGGCGAAGGTCACGTCACGGATGTGGTGCAGCGCCTCGATGGACCAGTGGCCGCGGATCAGGGCGGCGAGCTGTGCGGGGGTGGCTTGTCCGGAGGGCAGGCCTGTGACCGCATAGATCGCCTTGATGGTGATCTTGACGGTCTTGCGGTTCACCTGGCGGCGTTTGAGCTGGATGGCTTGGCGCGCGTGCGGGAACAGCAGGTTGCTCATGGTGGCCGCCTTGATGCGGCGGATCTCGCCCCGTCCGTGCCCGGCCTCGCGGGTGCGCCCCTGCAAGGGGAGAGCTTTCCAGGGAAGGGACTTGAGCTGCTTGCGGAGCTTCTTCTGGTCGCCCTTGACGATCACGATGTAGTGGGCGCCGTGTCCCAGGAGGTAGTCGGCGTGCTCGCGCTGGGTGTGCATCGCGTCGCTGGTGACGACCGTGCCGGCGAGGTCGGCGACCATGTCCAGCAGCGGCTGGAAGCAGGTGATCTCGTTGGTCTTCTCCTGCACGTCCAGTTGGGCCAGGACCAGGCCGGTGGTGTGCTCCAGGGCGGCGAGCAGGTGGATCCTGCGGCCGCTGGCCTTCGCGGCGCCACGCAGGCTCTTGCCATCCCACGGCCAGAGCACGCAGTCCGGCGGCACCGGTCCGCTCGGGGCGGCGGTCGGCGAGCCAGCGGGCCACCGACCGATCCAGCGCGTCGCCGTCGATCCGGGTCAGCAGGCGCCGCACGGTCGTTTCCGCCGGCAGGCACCGATGCGGGGCCAGGGGATCGACGCGCACGCCGACTTGTTCCAGCACATGCGGCCGGGCGTCGGCGATCCACTCGCCGATCGCCAGCAGCGACGTCGCGCCGGCCAGCACCGCGCAAGCGGTCAGCGCGAGGACGGCGACCAGGGTATGGCGCACTCCGCGTGGGTCGCGGGGGTCGGGCACCTCTGTCAGGCGCTCCAGCAGCCCGGGTACCTCCTCGGGGGGGGGGAGCTGCAGATGCTCGCGGAACTGGTCAAGGGCAGGTGGGATCGGCGATGATGCGTCGGCAGGCACGGTCTTCCAGGCAGGTCACGGGGCGTCGAGAACTCCATGATCTTGGAAACCGTGCCTGCCTCACCCGGGCAGGCATCGGCGACGGGGTTCAGCTGCGCGAAAGTAGCATCGGCCTGTGACGAGAACACCGAGGCCAGGAGCCCATTGCCCTGTGTGCGGGCTCGATCAGGGCTTCGATCCCTGGGGTTCCGACGGACTGACGCCGTCGTTCGCGATCTGCGGCTGCTGCTTCATCGAGTTCGGCTACGAGGACGCCTCGAATGCGGGGATCATGACCGCGCGAGCCGGATGGATCGAGGCCGGCTGTCCCTGGCGCGGATCGGTGAGCGAACGACCGGCGGGGTGGGACCCCCGGGTACAACTGGTCGACAGCTTGAAGCTGTCGTAAGGGCTGGAGCTCGGGCCGGACATCCGCATCGGTGAACGCCTCTCACCCTCTTGAGGCCACATGCTCACGAATCGGACATCCCTCGACAACGCCGAAGCCCTGGGGCGCCACCAGATCCGCGCCGACGACCTGCACGTTCGGCTCGGCCCGGGTGGCGAAGCCTCCGAGGGAGGCGCGCAGTCTGATCGTGCCACTGGTTCGGAACTGCAGTCCGGCGAGGACCAGCTCCGCGACCGCGTGCAAGGCGCGGCGGGTGCGTACAGGCGATTCACTGTCCATGACGGCATGCTCTCCCACAGTGGCGCCCGGCTCCCGTACCCGGCGCGGTCCCCGCGCTCACACGCCGAATCACACCGAACGCCCCGGAGCGGCAGACCTCGATCTCCACGATGCGGCTCGCGCGTTAGCAGGGTTGTCCGGGCCGTTGCCGCGTACGTCGCTGAAACTTACGAAGGGCAAGACCTGTCCACTGGGTCGAACACCCGAGGAGCCGATCCAGGCGACCGTCAGCGCTGTCGGGCGGTGCTGCATCCGCGACGTGACGGCGGGTATGCGATCGAGGCGATCGCCACCCGTTCGCATCCCTCACGCCGCGTGTCCGACCGGACCCGGCACCGAGTGGACCTCGGCGATGAGCACGGCCACGTCGTCATCGTCATCATCGTCGTCTGCCCGCCGCAGGGCGGTCAGCAGACGGTCGCAGGTTGCTTCCAGCGACAGCCTGGGCCCGCGGAGCAGGCTCATGAGGGCATCAAGGCGCGTGTCGATGGCCTGGTCACGGGTCTCCACCAGGCCATCGGTGTACAGGAGCAGCCGGTCTCCGGGAGCCAGCTCCACGCAGGCGGACTCGAACGGGACGCCTCCGACTCCCAGCGGCGCGCCCGGGGGCAGCTCCAGCAGCACCGGGGCCCGACCGGGGCGGTCCAGTACGGGGGGCGGATGGCCTGCCAGCGCGATGCGGCACCGCCTGCCGTGCGGGTCGTAGACGGCATAGACGCAGGTGGCGGTGGTCTCGTCGAGTTCGGCGGTGACACGGTCGAGGTGATGCAGCACCTGAGCGGGGCCGAGGTCGAGATCGGCCAGGGTGCGGGTGGCGGTGCGAAGCTGGCCCATCCTGGCGGCGGCGTTGATGTCATGGCCCATCACGTCGCCGACGACCAAAGCGGTTTTGTCGCCGGCCAGCGTGATGGCGTCGAACCAGTCACCGCCGGCCAGCGCGGCGCGTCCCGCGGGCTGGTACCGGAAGGCGACCTGGAGACCGACGGGCCGCGTGGGCACGTGCGGCAGCAGGTGGCGCTGCAGGGTCAGGGCCGTGTTGCGTTGGCTCTGGTACCAGCGGGCGTTGTCGATGCACACGGCGGCGCGGGCGGCAAGCTCCTCGGCCAGCACGACGTCGTCCTCGCCGAACGGCAGCGGATCGCGCACGCGCTTGAGGTCCAGGGCGCCGACCACCTCGCCGCGGGCGATCAGCGGCACCGCCAGGTAGGAGCGCAGGCCTGCTCCAGCCAGCACGGCCGCTGCCTCGCCGTCTCGGGCGATGCCAGGCAGGTCCTCGCCCGTCACGTGGGCCACGAGCACTGGACGGCCGGTGGTCACGCACCGGGTGACCAGGCGGTCGGCGTCGTACTTGGCGATCTCTCCGACCGGGTCGGCGGCGCGCAAGGCGTCGGAGGGGTAGGCCGCCGCCACGGCCAGGGCCCGCAGGGTCACCGGCCCCGCGACCGGCCCGTGCGTGGGCGGGCGCCCGCTCAGGACCGAGTCGAGAACGTCGACCGCGGCGACGTCGGCGAGATCGGGGATGACGAAGTCGGCCAGTTCCTGGGCGGTCCGGCCGAGGTCGAGGGTGGTGCCGATCCTCATGGACGCCTGGGCGACCAGTGCCAGTCTCCGTCGGGCGCGGGCAGCCTCGGCGGCCGCGCGGTGCTGCTCGGTGACGTCCACCACCGAGACGGCCAGGCCGATCACCCGCCCGGCTGAGTCCTCCAGCCGGAAGTACGACGCTCGCCAGGCGTGGTCGCTGTCCGGATCGGCACGCGTGCGGCCAACCATGAACTGATCCACCAGCGGCTTCCCGTTCGCCAGTACCTGGCGCATCGCGGACTCCACGACCCCGGCGTCGAGGAACGGCAGCGCGTCGCGGACTTCGCGACCGAGGTGCTGCTCGGCCGGCAGGCCGTTGATGCGCTCCAGTGTCGGGTTGACCAGGACGTACCTCAGGTCGGTGTCCAGCACCGCCAGCCCGATCGGGGACTGGGCCACCAGCCGCGCCGACAGGGCCAGATCGCGCTCGACCCTGCGTAGCGTGGCCTCGTCGGTGGCGATCCCCAAGGCATAGAGGCGGCCGCGCTCGTCCTGCAACCGCATGTTGCGGAACTCCACCAGCAGGGTGCTGCCGTCCTTGTGCCGCACCGGGAACACCCCCGCCCAGCGCCCGCCGCCACTCATCACCTCGGCGAACAGCCCGAGGATCACACCCCGGTTCTCTTCGGCGACCAGTAGCTCGGCCGCGTACCGGCCAAGCGCCTCCTCGGCGCTCCAGCCGAAGAGATCCTGAGCCTGCGGACTCCACAGGACGACCCGCCCGTCCGCGTCCAACACCGCTGCGGCCACACCCAGCAGGTCCAGCAGGCCACCGGGCTCGGACGCGGCGGCCCGCACCGTGCCGACCAGGGGCCGGCCCACATCGGAGGCGCTCATTCCCGGCCTTCCTTCCGCCCGCCACCGGTACTGGCGGCCTCATCCGATCCGGTCCCGTCGCTCGACCTCGCCTTCCGTCCCGGTGCCCTTCATCGTCTCTCCGCGCAGGCCCGCTGGACAGCTCAGGCGGCCTCGCCCACCGGCGGGTGCTCGACTTCCCTCATCAATGACGGGCGTGATCTCGGCTTGTCCCGCAGCCGCTTGCGGACACCGCCCGCTACGTTCCGTCCCCGTCGGCGACCGGACAACCGCAGCCAGCCGGAGCGCCGGGCACGGCCCCGCGGGCGTAGGGAGCTCACCATGTGACGCTGCAGCGCCTTGCGTGCGCGGGGGGCGACACCAACGAGCCAAGCCGCCGCCCACGAACTCCATCCGCAGCGGGAACAACGACCGGCGGAACCGAGTTGACGCGCTCGCGACGCCAGAGACGGCGGAGTGAAAGCGAAAGGACGAGCAGATGAAGGTGCGCAACTCACTTCGAACGCTGAAAGCCAAGCCCGGGGCCCAGGTCGTCCGCCGACGCGGACGGACCTACGTCCTGAACAGGCGGGACCCGCGGTTCAAGGCCCGTCAGGGCTGATCGACCGGGTGGTTGGGCCGCGGGCAAGCCCCAGGCTCCCGTGGCCCTCGGTCGGCAACAGCCCAGCTTCTGCCGCTGCCCGGCACCTACTTCGGCCCGGTGGGCGTCCCCTTGGCCACACTCTTGCTCCTCACGGTCGCCAACTCGACGAGCGGGGCTACAGTGGTCGCCGACCTGCGCCCGAGCACCGCGCATGCCGTCTCGGCCCTCCCCCGCGGGCGCGTGGTCGCTTGCACAATCCCCCACCCTCACCCCCACCCCCACCCCGACGGGCCCGGATAGCGCCAGCCAGCGGCGTGCCGGCTGCCGCTCGCCGCGCGTGGTTCCTCGCCCGGTCACACCACGGGCCGCGCGTGATGTGAGCGGTGCCGCGCACGCAAAAAGATGAACGTGGTCATCGTTTGGCGGAACGCGTGCGGCCCGCGGTATTGCTTGAGCGGAGTCCGCTCTGCCCCGTAAGTGCCGCGACGGCGGGCCGTACCGCGTGCCAGCGATCAGACTGGAAGGGGTGCTCCGGCCCCGTGTGCCCTCCTACGGACAGAGTCGGGTCTTCGGCCCGTTCTCCAGCACCAAACCTGCCGGCGAAAGTACCGGTCCCGGCCTGGACATCGCCTGGCGCATCATCGTCAACCGGCATGGCGGCGACCTGCGACTCGAGTCGGCCCGGGCGACACCTGCTTCAAGGTCTGCCTCCCGATCGACCCCGCAGAGCCCGCCACCCCGCAGGAGTTGCCATGACCACCGAGAACCCGATCGACCCAACCGTGCCGCCGAGTGGTCCAGGCTGCGTCGAATGCGACGCCGCCGGCGGCTGGTGGCTTCACCTGCGCCGCTGCGCGCGTTGCGGCCACATCGGCTGCTGCGACGACTCGCCCGCCAAACACGCCACCGCGCATGCCAAGGCCACCGGGCACCCGGTGATCCGCAGCTTCGAACCAGGCGAGACCTGGTTCTGGAACTACAACACCTCGCAGCTCCACGAATCCGGTCCTCAGCTGGCCCCGCCCGACAGCCACCCGGCGGACCAGCCCGTCCCGGGCCCAGCCGGACGGGTGCCGGCCGACTGGGCTGAGCGGATCGGCTAGCCTCCGGCCCTGAGCAAAGCACTGCCTGGCGTGGCGCTGAGCCGAGCCGAGCCGACCACGCTCGTCCGCTGCAGTTCCATGACGGCCACAACGGTCCGGACGCACAGACGGTGGCCATATCCAGCGTCGTCAGGGCAAGTTAGTCACAGAGGCCGGTGGCCGCCTCGCAGGCTTCGGAGACCGGATCGACGTCCCGGACATCGCAGGCAACGCGCGCGAGATGGCCGCGGAAGGCCTGGCACTCGCTGTCGTCGAGCGCCCCGAGGAGCCTGTCCTCAGCCTCCCGCACCCGCTTCCGCAGACTCTGGAGCGCGTCCACGCCCCGGGCGGTGGCGACGATCCGGCGCTGACGCCGATCGCCGGGGTTGAGCCGACGCTCGACCAGACCCGCCGCGACGAGGTCGTCGACCAGGTACGTCATGACCGTACGATCGATCCCCAGATACGTGGCCAGGGCCAGCTGGCTCGGATGGTCACCCCGGACCACGGCGGAGAGCACCTGATAGCCACGCGCGCCCTGAGGGACGTCATCCAGGACCAAAGCGACAGCACTCTGGTAGGCACGCGCCAGCACAAGGAGTGAGAAGCCGAAGTCGCCGGTGAGGTCGGCCGCGTCGGCCGCCTGCGTGGACGGTGTCCCGGTGCTCATACGGGAATGATACCCAGCTTCCCGCGGTTGAACAGATCATCTGAGCACAAGACGATCTGTCCGGCAGCGCAAGTTCGTTTCTGCGCGCCGAAGGCAAGAAGGCGAGGAACGTCATGCTCAAGATCGGCATCATCCTCGGCAGCACCCGCCCCAACCGCAATGGCGAACAGGTGGCGAAATGGGTGCTCCACATCGCCTCGCGCCGCGACGACGCCGACTTCGAACTCATCGACCTGCGCGACCACCCACTGCCGCACATGGACGAGCCGCTGCCACCGTCGCTCGGCCGGTACCAGCACCAGCACACCAGGCAATGGGCGGCCAAGATCGCGTCGTACGACGGGTTCGTCATCGTGACACCCGAGTACAACCACGGCATCCCCGCCGTGCTCAAGAACGCACTCGACTTCCTCTACGCCGAATGGAACAACAAGGCCGTCGGCTTCGTGTCCTACGGCGGAGTCGGCGGCGTCCGAGCCGTCGAGCAGCTGCGCCTCGTCGCCGCCGAACTCCAGATGGCCGCCGTACGCCAGCAGGTGACACTGTCGATGATCACCGAGTTCGAGAACTACAGCGTCTTCAAACCAGGCGACTACAACCTTCCCGCCCTGAACACGATGCTCGACCAGGTCATCACCTGGAGCACCGCGCTCACCCCGCTGCGCACGCCCACGCCCGTCGCCTCATGAGCGGGCCACGAATGGCGTCTCGGTCTCAACACGTCGGGCCCGACGGGAAACTCCCATGGCTGGACACCACCCCGTACCGGCACCCCGTACGGCGTCGCCCGCTACGCCCTCGATCCGGAACACGCCCGATGTCTGTGGACCCTCTCGGAGCAGGTGCTCAGCGCGACACAGATCATGACGGCGACGTGGCCGGCTGCGGAGGCAATGCTGGGCAGCAAGGACTGGCCGGCCACAGGCGACACCGGTCCGCAGCGCGTACATGACGCCGGGGAGGGCAGCTCGGCCAGAACCGCGCAGTCGCCCGGGCCGGAGTGGCGCCGCTCAGGCGGTGGTGGCAACAGCGTCACCACCCATCCCCACAGGTCGTTCGGCGTCCGCTCGCCCCGACTCGGCCCGCAGACCACGCGGGCCAACCCCGAAGGGCTGCCAGTGGACACCACCATCGCGGACCTGATGCGCCGCAACCGTCTCGCCGTCTTCAATGGACCGGACGCCGAGCGCCGCAACGCGGCCATCGCGCTGACCTACGCCGAGGACGCCGTACGGCACGAACCCGACCGCGTGAACCGAGGCCGCGAGACGCTCGCCTGGCGTGCCGCAGACCTGTTCGCGCAGTCCCCGGACTGGGTCATGCGGCCCGACGGCCCCGTCTCCGTCAACGACGACCTCGGCCGGCTCGCCTTCCACCACGGCCCCGCCGGCCGGCCGCACCTCGTGACCGGAATGGACATCGCCCACGGCAAGGACGGCGTAATCATCGAGCTCTACACCTTCGTCGACGGGACGAGTCACCGCTCGTAGCGCGCGGTCCGACGAGGATGGACCACGCGAATTCCCGGCCGTCCTCCTGCCACGGCGTGTGCCCGAGCCCGCCGTCCCAGGGCCGTGGGCCGGACGACGGGTTCGTGGACGGCCACGTCGGCAGACCGAGTAATGGCGTTGAGGACCGCTTCGCTGATCGCGGCGGGGAACGCGATGCCCGTCTGCCGCTCCACCGCGTCCCCGACTGACGGCGCCGACCAGGCGAGACAGCGAACCGCTGCACTGGTTGAAGCTTGTTGTCGCACTCCTCCTCGCAGGGCTGTCCCGACCCCCGAGTGACCGTCGCCGCCGGCCACCACTCCAGTACCCCGAACACCGCACCGGGCCTGAACGCCCGGGTCCGACAAGGCCGAACAGGCTCAGGCGGGAACCCGCAGGCGGCGACCGGCAGCCTCACCGAGCCGGAGGCGCAGCGGGGCAACACCAGTCCGACTTGCAGGCCGCGATCCGGGAGGCTTGCATGGCCAGGGGCACGCTCTCGGCCCACCCGAGTGAGCGACGCGGCGCGACCGCTGCGGCAGCTCCCGCCGGGGCTGGGCAGCTCTGAATCCGGGCAGACGACCTCGTCGCCCGCAGTCGGGCCACCGAACCGCCGGAGGCGGACATGGGCAGTGTGGAAGCGAGCGAGAACCTTGTGGCCGGAACGCCGCCGGTGGAAATCGGGGAGATGCGGCTCGAGGTCGTCGTGGTGCCGGTCTCCGACCCCGACCTCGCCAAACAGTTCTACCAGGCGCTGGGCTGGCGGCTGGATGCCGATCTGACCGTCGACGAGGGCTACCGGGTGGTGCAGTTCACCCCGCCCGGCTCCCTGTGCTCGATCGTCTTCGGCCAGGGCGTGACCACGGCGCCGCCCGGCTCGACGCAGGGTCTGCAGCTCACGGTCCACGACATCGACGCGGCGCGCGCGGACCTCGTCGAGCGCGGGGTGACCGTGAGCGAGGTGTTCCACGACGTCACGGGCATCTTCCACCACGCCGGAACGGAGGGCCGCGCAGACGGTCCGGCACCCGGGCACGCGGACTACGGCTCCTTCGTGTCGTTCAGCGACCCGGACGGCAACGGCTGGCTGCTCCAGGAGATCAAGAAGCGCCTTCCCGGCCGCTGACAACGGGCCGCCGGAAACCAGCCGCTGACAACCGGTCACTGACAACCGGTCACTGACAACCGGTCACTGACAAGGAGAATCCCATGGGAACGACCTACGAATCCGCGGAGGACCTCGCGGCGGCCCTGCGCCGGGCGGCCGAGGCACACGGCAGGCACGAGGCACGCACCGGCCAGGAGGACCCGAACTGGCCGGACTGGTACGCGCTCTACATGGTGCGGGAGCGGGCCGGCGAGGAACTGCCGACGTGAGCGGGCACTTCGATGTGATCGTGCTCGGCGGCGGCTCCCCCGGCGAGCACTGCGCCGGGGCGCTGGCCGACGGCGGGCTGCGGGTCGCCGTGGTGGAACGCGAACTGGTCGGCGGTGAGTGCTCCTACTACGCGTGCATCCCGTCGAAGACGCTGTTGCGGCCCGGTGAGGCGGTGCAGCAGGCGCGCGAGGCCGCGGCGGGCGCCCAGGTCTCGGTCGAACAGGCCTTGGCCTGGCGGGACTTCATGGTCTCGGACTACTCCGACGCCGGCCAGGAGCGCTGGCTGGCGAACAACGGCATCACGCTGCTGCGCGGCACCGGACGGCTGGCCGGCACCGGCGCGGTCGAGGTCGACGGGGTCCGCTACACCGCCGACCACGTGGTCCTCGCCAACGGCGCCGACGCCGCGATTCCGCCGATCCCCGGGCTGCGTGAGCTCGACGGCGTGTGGACCAGCCGCGAGGTCACGGGGATGAAGGAGGTGCCGCGACGCCTGGTCGTCCTGGGCGGCGGCCCGGTCGGGGTGGAGATGGCCCAGGCCGTACGCCGCCTGGGCGGCGGGGTGGTCCTCGTCGAACGGGAGGAACGTGTGCTCGCCCGCGAGCACCCCGGGCTGGGCGACGCGCTCGGCGAGGTGCTGCGCCGCGACGGCATCGAGGTGGTCCTGTCGGCGGGCGTGAGCGCCGCCCGACGGGAGGACGAGGAGTTCGTCGTCGACCTCGACGACGGCCGCGAACTGCGTGGCGAGCGGATCCTGGTCGCCACCGGCCGCCGGCCGCGGGTGCACGGCATCGGCCTGGAGCAGGTGGGCATCGAACCCGACGCCCGCGGCGTCCCGGTCGACCCGAACCTGCGGGTCGCCGAACGGCTGTGGGCGATCGGCGACGTCACCGGCCTGTGGCCGCTCACCCACGTCGGCAAGTACCAGGGGCGTATCGTCGCGGCGAACATCCTCGGCAAGCCCCGGCCCGCCGACTACAGCGCCGTCCCACGGGTGGTCTACACCGATCCGCAGGCCGCCGCGGTCGGCTCCGCCGACGGCCGGTTCAGCGCCACCGTCCCGCTGTCGGACGTGGCGAAGACCGCCACCTACACACGTGAGTACGCCACCAGCAACGGCTTCCTCACGCTGTTCAGCGACGGCGAGACGCTGACGGGCGCCTGCGCCCTCGGACCGGAGGCCGGCGAGTGGCTGCAGCAGGCCACCCTGGCGATCCGCGCGCGGGTCCCGCTCAACGTGCTGAGCGACACGATCCAGCCGTTCCCGACGTTCTCGGAGATCTACCTGGCCGCGTTGAAGTCGCTGCGCGCCGGGATCGCCCGGGGCGGCGACCCCTCCGCGGCGCAGCCGACGGCGCGATGACCAGCACCGGCCGACCGACACCGGCCCGACCGACACCGGCCCGACCGGGGGCGACCCACGACATCGACGGCGGGCGGCAGCCGCTCCCTTGGTGAGCAGCCAGCCGGCAGGCGAAAGGGCTTCAGCATGCGCTCCGACATCAGGCCCGGCGGGACCTTTCCCGACTACGAACTGCCCGACCACGCCGATGTGCCGCGCAGGCTCAGCAGGCTGCAGGGCGACGACCCGCTGATCCTCACCCTGGCCCGCGGCCACTACTGCCCGAAGGAGCACCAGCAGCATCTCGAACTCGCGGCCTTCTACCCGAAGATCGCCGTGGCCTACACCCAGGTCGTCACCATCGCGACCGACGAACACCACGAACTCCAGGAGTTCCGTGCGTCGGTCGGCGCCCAGTGGCCGTTCCTCGCCGACCCCGGGCGCATCGTGCAGCAGGACCTGGACATCGCCGAGTACACCGACCCCGACCACGACCCGATGATCCCGCACACGCTGGTCCTCAAGCCGGGCCTGGTCGTGCACAGCGTCTACAACGGCTACTGGTTCTGGGGCCGTCCGTCGGTGGCCGACCTCTGGCGCGACCTGCGCGAGGTCTCCCGCGAGATCCGCCCCGACTGGGACCTGAGCACCCCGGGCCTGCGCGAGAAGTGGGACAGGGGCGACCACTCGCCCTTCCACGGCTGGAACCGGCGCGCAGCGGCGCGCGCCACGTCCACCGGCCCCAACCCGGACGATCCGGCCGGACGGGATCGCTGACGTGTCGTCAAAGATCGGGCAGGAGCGCCGAATCTGTCGGCGCTCCGCCGGAAGCTGGCAACGCCCAGCCCGCGCCTGTTCCGCCGACGCCCTCGCCGAGTCGAGCCGGTCGACGCTCGCGGCTGCCCGGGCGCTCGTTACGCCGACCGTTGCATCTCCGGGTTCGGTTCTGGCCGGTGTACACGTTGTGGTCGACCGCGACCCTCCTCGACCTCGGGCAGTTGGAGCTGCCGATCCAGGCGGCGCAGGAACGCGGGGACTGGAACTGCGCCGAGGCGGCGGCTCGAGAGCTGTGTGCCCCGGCGAGTTCGAACGGGCGCTGGCGCTCATGGATCCGTTCACGGATGTCGGGTGGAGGGCCGCCGAGTGGGTCACCGCCGAGATCATGATCCGGCAGGGCGACGGCGACGAACCCGCGATGGTGGGACACAGCCGAGCCGGGCGACGGCCACGTGTACGCGCGCTACGCAGAGCGGTCCGCGAAGGCCGGCGGCTCGACCATGAAGCCTCCCCGCCGTCTGCGTCGGCACCACCACCCTTGCCGACGGCGCCTACCTCAACAGCGGCCTGGCCGTCCTGCACCGCAAACGCGCCGGCCGGCCCCTCCTGCGGGCCCAGAAGGAGGACAACTCCGAGCACCGGCGCGTGCGTTCCTGCGTCGAGCACACCTTCGCCCGTATGAAGAACTACAAGATCCTCCGCGACTGCCGACAGAAGGGCGACGGCCTGCACCACGCGGTGCAGGCCGTCGCCCACAACCTCGCCCTTGGCACATGAAACAGCAGGTCGAGGTGATCGGAGGCAAGTGGAAGGTGATGGTCATCTGGGCGTTGAGTGAGCGGCCCCGACGCTTCGGCGAGCTCCGCAGGCTGGTGGCGGGGGTGACGGAGAAGGTGCTCGCCTCCCACCTGCGGGAGTTGGAGGCGGACGGCATCGTGCACCGCGAGGTGTACGACGAGGTTCCGCCCCGGGTGGAGTACTCGTTGACGGCGCGTGGCCTCTCGCTCAACGATGCGCTGGTGCCGCTCTCCGCCTGGGGCCGGGACAACATCCTCACCCCACCGAGCGATTAGGGCCTGCCCGGCCCGGCGGCGCCGTGCCGCGGACGGCGCTCCGGTCGGTTGCGGCGAGGGCCGGGGGGTCGGTGGCAGACGGCGACGAGGTGGGGTGCGGTGCATTCGCGCCGGGCGAGGAAATGGTGCCGACGCTCGGGGATGAGGAGGTGGGCCCGCAGGACGGTCAGGCAGGTGACGGTGGTGGGGATCAGGCATCGGGTGTTCGGACCGGGCCCGGAAGCCGGCCGGGCGGCCGGCCAACCGCGGCGGAGGCCGGGTGAGCGGCGGCTGCCGAGGCGCGTCTCCGGTTCCGTGTCGGCGTGTGAACGGGCATCTCAGCCTGTCACCGCCATGGACGTGTCGATACGGCTCGGTGCAGTGCTGCGGGCGGCGAACAGTCGGGCAGATCGTTTGAGAGCGTCCCTTGCTTGTGGTTCGCCAGGCGAGCTCTCGCCCTGCACCGCCCCCGGGACTGATCGATAATTTCAGCAGCGACCGGCGCCCGCCGGTGTTCTTCCACCGAAGGGACATACCGGGTCGCTACGTCCGCAAGGAGGTCGACCATGTGCCGATGGCTCGCCTACTGGGGGTCTCCTGTCCGGCTGACGGATGTGCTCTACACCCCGGTCCACTCCCTCATCGATCAGAGTCTGCATTCCAAGCTCGGAGCCGAGACGACCAACGGAGACGGCTTCGGGATCGGCTGGTACGACGGGACCGACGCGCCAGGGGTGTTCCACAGCACCGAGCCGGCGTGGAACGACACCAACCTGCGCGAGGTCTCGGCGCACACCACCTCACCGCTGTTCTTCGCGCACATCCGCGCCGCCATCGGGTCGTCCGTGCAGCAGACCAACTGTCACCCGTTCCGGTACCAGCGGTGGCTGTGGATGCACAACGGCTTCATCGACGGGCTCGGCGACATCAAGCGAGAACTCGCCTTCGAGATCGACCCCGCGCTCTGGCTGAACATCAAGGGCACGACCGACACCGAGCTGATGTTCTACCTGGCACTCACCTACGGGCTCGAGGACGACCCTCCGGGCGCTGTCGCGCGCATGATCGGGTTCGTCGAGGCGCGCGGCCGCGAACACGGACACCAGTTCCCCTTCCAGGGAACGATCGCGACCAGCGACGGCGATTCACTGTGGGCGTTCCGGTATTCGAGCGCGGGCCGGACCCGATCGCTGTACTTCAACCGGAGCGTCCCACAGCTCAGGAGGATGTATCCCGATCGGGCCGTCCTGCGTGAGGCGGCCGACGATGCGCGCCTGGTGGTTTCCGAACCGATCGGGGACCTGCCCGGCGCCTGGGTCGAGGTTCCGGAGGCCACCTACGGCGTGGTCAGCAAGGACCGGGAGGAACTGCTCTCCTTCGCTCCCCGAACTCCTGCTTGACGGGGAGGCCGGAGGGCCGGTCCGGGGGACAGTGCGCCGCCAGCCGACCTACTCTCGACGCTACGCCCCGAACGGCGACACGGAACCCTGGTCACGGCGCACCGCCGCCTCAGCCAGGCAGCCCAGGTGCCCGGCGCCGCCGACGCCGCGGACGTGTCCGTCGACGACCGGACTGCCGATGCGCTGCGTGGCTGCTCGGCGGGTCACCGCGCCGACCTGCCCGGATACGCCTCCCCGAGGCTCCCGTCTGGCCGGACGGCACCGACAGGGCGGAGGTGGCAGCACATGGCGGAGGCGGACTCCGCACCATCGCCGACGCCGTCCTCGCCGACCTGCTGCCCACCGACGGCGTCACCGACGACACCGCCCTCGTCATCGTCCGCCTGTAATCCCTGCGAGCCGGCCGTACGGACCAACACGAGTGAGGCTGCAGCAGGGTGTCGGCACGAGTCCCGGAGCCGAGTTGCCGGGGTGGTGCCCCGATCTGTGTCTCGGCCGAGGGCGCCACCATGGCGGCCCGGCACCCGCAAGACGCTCCTGCCGATGCCGGACCGGGCCCACCGAGAGCGACACCGTCCTCAAACATCCGGCACCGGCCGACCCGGTCCGGCCAGCGGCTCGCCGACGACGCGAAGCGGCCCACCGTTCGCGGAACCGGCCGGTACGGGTCGGCGTCTGTCCGTGCATCCGCAAGATCGACTCCGCTGGAGGATGCGCCCATGAGCGGTACGGCCGCCCGTTACCTCTACCTCACCCGCCACGGCGAGGCCTCCCCCGACGAGAGCCGCCTGACGGACGCAGGCCGCCGCCAGGCCGCCCTCCTCGGGCAACGGCTGCGCGGGGTACCGCTGGCCGCGATCCACCACGGGCCCCTCGCCCGCGCCGAACAGACCGCCCGGCTGATCGCCGAACAGCTCGACAACATCCCCCGCCACCTCTCCCCAGCCGCCGGCGACTACCTTCCCTACCTCCCCGCACGTGAGGAACTGCCGCCGGAGGCAGCCGACACCTGGACCGGGTTCCTGAACCGGTTCACCGCTCAGGAACGCGAGCAGGGCCCCGCGCTCGCGGCAGCAGCCCTCGCGGACTTCACCGGCCCCGTCCCCGGCGACGAACCGCGCCACGAACTCGTGGTCACCCACAACTTCCTCACCGGCTGGCTCGTCCGGGCCGCCCTCTCCGCCCCGGAATGGCAGTGGCTGGGCATCAACCACGCCAACGCCGCACTGACCGTCATCCGCTACACCCCCGACCGGCCCCCGGCCCTCCTCCTCTTCAACGACACCGGCCACCTCACCCCCGACCTCCGCTGGACCGGCTTCCCACCCGAACTCCACATCTGAACCCTGCCGATGAGCAACGACGGCGCCCCCGCGGTCCTCGATGTCCGGCCGCCCCGCCCGAGGGTGACACCCGAGGCTCCGGCACTGGCTTGCGGGCGTTCAATTGCCGGGATGGCCCGGGATCCGGCGGCGATCAGGGTGATGCCGTCGCGCTCGTCACCGAGGTCGTGGGCGAGTCGGGGCACAGAACCGTCTCGGCCTGCCTTCTCGTCACGGGCCAGACCTTCCGGCTCCCCTGACACCCTGTCCGCGGCCTGAGGCACGGAGGCGATGGGAGGCGGGACGAAAGTTCAGAGCACCGCGTCACCGTTCAACCGTGTCCGCCGAGAGCGCCGACCCACCGCCCTCCACGTGCGGCGTGCGGGGGAAACCAGGACGTTGCGAAGTGCGCGGCGCGCCGGGTGCCGGGGGCGGGGTGCCGGGTAGCGGGCGCTGGTGCCCGTCCACGCGGTGAGGGCCGTGCGGAACTGGTCGAGGAGCAGGGCGAAGCGGCGGGTGTCCAGGACCAGGTCTGGGTAGTTGGTGGTGGCGGTGCCGGCTTCGGGGAGTGGCTCGGCGGGGAAGCCGCGCCTGACGGCCGAGTACAGCCACCGGAAGCGCCGTTCCTCCGCCTCGAGCCGCTCGCTCACCTCCCGGCGCGCCTGCTCCAGCGAGAGCCCGTCGTCGGCCATCCGGGCGGCCACCGCGTTGAAGGTCTCGCCCTCGCCGGTGCCGCCCGCGAGGTCGTTCGTGAGGATCCCGCAGGTCGAGAAGGCGTCGAGGAGGTCGTGGACCACGGGGTCGGTCCAGTGCGGTGTGATGCACTGGCCGGCGAGTTCGCACCACATGGCGGCCAGCAGCATCCCGCCGTCGGCCGGCCGGAGCAGCAGGTACTCGCGCAGCGTTGGTGTCCGTCCCGGCCGCAGGTAGTGCATCAGCTTGTCGCGTGCCGCGACGATCCAGGTGTCCAGCTGCTCGCGGTAGCGCTGCCACCAGTGGTCGGGCATGGCCGCTCGGGTCTGCCGGACCAGCTCCGCCAGCGCGTGGACGACGGGGTGCTCGTAGGGTGCGGGCCACTCGCTCCCGGCGCCGACGCGCCGCAGCGAGTGGGTGAGTCGCTCGATCGCGTCCGGCGGGGCATCGGCACCGAGGCCTCCGTCCAGTAGGTCGTCGGTGGTCCACGTCCACAGAGCCCACCGCACGGCCAGGCGCAGCGGGAGCCCTCCGGCGGTCGGCCACGCCTTGAGGCACAGGTCCACGTAACCGTGCGCGAGGTACGCCTCGGGGGCCGGGTGCAGGCCGTACTGTCGCAGGAAACCGAGCGCGTCGGCGGTCAGGTCGGCGCGTAAGGCCTCCCGCGGCTGCAGGCCGGGCCGGTGGAAATCGGTCAACGGTCGGAACTCCTCGTGCAAAGGGATCCGCGCCGGCCGGGCTTTCTCGCCGGCCGGCGCGAGGGGCATGAGCCGTCTCACGCGCCGACAGACCAACGACCGTCCGGCCCACCGGTGCGTTTCCGCACCACGCCGCAGGGCTCGGCGCAGGAAGCGAGGTGCACACCGAGAGCCGCACAGGCCGAACGCTCCACCTCCCCCGGTGCTCGACCGCCGCGAGGCCGCTGACATGCGACAGGCCCGGCCCCTCCACGAGGAGGAAGGCCGGGCCCGACCGGATGCGAACGCCGCCACCACGGTGAACGCGATCGTCGAGGCCGGGTTCCGGTCCCGGCCGGGGATCACGAGCGTCAGGTGGAGGGCTCCGCCCGTGGGATCGGCCGCGTCCGCCAGCGCCACACCCTGCTTGTCCGCCCTCCGACCGGCCGCCGGGCCGCGCCGCCCGCAACGCCCAAGGCATCCGCTCCGGTGACCACCGGCTCACGGTCCCGCTCCCCCGCACCACCGGTGGACGAGGCGGAGACGGAATCCGAGGACGGCAGCACCGGCGCAGCCCCGAAGGCTCCCGTGACGGGGCAGAGGAGTCGGGCCAGCTGGACCATGTCCGGAATCGGGCGACGGGCCGCGGCCTCCGGCAGCGCCGTGCGGATGCCGCTGCCGGATTCGGCTGCCAGGAGGGAGGCCGGCTCGGCGACGTCGCCGACCTGCCGGGTGAGGACCGCGATGCGCAGGATCTCTTCAGCAGCACCGCGGTTGCGGGGGCGCAGCAGCGCGAGGAGCTGCGCCAGGTCCCCGACGGGGCGTGCGGCGGCCGCCCTGTGGAGGGCCGGGACGAGTGCGGGAGCACGGTCGGAGTCCAAGTGGCCCAGAAAATCGGCGACTTCGTCGTAGGGGCGGTTCGCTGCGGCGTCCATCATCGCGGCCACCAGGTCCCGGGCGTGCGGGTCCGCGGCCGGCGTGGTTGCGTCCGGGGCGACTGTGGGCTGCTCGGCGGCGCCACTCAGACTTCCCGTCAGCAACAGTCCGAACACGCTCGCAGCAGACCGGCCGGTTCCGGTGCTGCTTGCACCACCTGCTGCGCCCAGCCGCGCCGGCAGAGGCCCCACGCCGAAGCACGGGAGGGATGCGCGAGACTGAGCCGAGCCTCGACATGGGCGCACACCCCACGGAAGCGGCCACCCATGCTGGTCAGGCCGCGACCAGGTCCTTCACCAGGGCCTGCAGGCCTGCCGAGAGCGACGCCTTCACGATCACCAGGTCGCCGGGGCGCAGCAGCTTCTCCAGCAGGCTGGTGGCGGCTGCGCGGTCCGGCACCAGGTGGGTCTCGGCGCCGCCGTTCTCGGCGCCGGCCGCGAGGGCGGCGGCGTCCTGGTCGCCGATGGCGACGACCACGCTTGTGCCGAGCTCGGCGGCCAGGGCGCCGATCGCGCGGTGTTCGGCGGCCGCGGCGGCGCCGAGTTCGCGCATCTCGCCGAGGACGGCGACGGTGCGGCGCTCGCCGCGCATCGCCGCGAGGGCGCGCAGCGCGGCGGCCGTGGAGTCGGGGTTGGCGTTGTAGGCGTCGTCGATGACGGTGACGCCGTCGGGGCGGTCGTGGCGCTGCATCCGGGAGCCGGTCGCCGCGATGGCGTCGCCGAGGGCGGCGGCGATCTCGGCGGGTGCCATGCCGATGTGGTGGGCGACGGCGGCGACCGCGAGGGCGTTGGAGACGTGATGCTCGCCGAGCAGCTGCAGCGCGACGGGTGCCTGTCCGGCCGGGGTGGTCAGCACGAAGTGGGCGCGGCCGTCCGGGTCGAGGGTGACGTCCGTGGCGCGGATCTGCGCGGCCTCGGCGCGGCCGAAGAACAGCACCCGCGCCGTCGTGCGGGCGGCCATCGGGGCGACCAGCGGGTCGTCCGCGTTGAGGACCGCGAGCCCGTCGGCGGCGAGGGAGGCCACCAGCTCGCCCTTGGCCTTCGCGGTGTCCTCCTTGCTGCCGAACTCGCCGGCGTGCGCGGCCCCGACGTTGAGGACGACGGCGACGTGCAGCGGCACCATGTCGGTCAGGTGGGTCAGGTGGCCGGCGCCTCGCGCACCCATCTCCAGGATGAGGAACTTCGTGTCCGGCGGGCAGGCGGCGACCGTCAGCGGGACACCGATCTCGTTGTTCTGCGAGCCGGCCGTCGCGCTGGTGGCCCCGGCCCTCGAAAGCGTCTGCGCGAACAGGTCCTTCGTACTGGTCTTCCCGGACGAGCCGGTCACCCCGATCCGCGTCACACCGGGCATCCGCGCGGACTGCCAGCGGGTGAGCTTCGCCAGGGCCTCCATGACATCGTCGACCAGCACCGTAGGGGCGCCGCACGGCCGCGACCCGAGCACGCCCGCCGCGCCGGCGGCCACCGCCGCCGCGGCGTAGTCGTGGCCGTCCACGTGCTCACCGGCGAACGCCACGAACAGCGCGCCCGGGACAATCCTGCGGGAGTCGACCACCAGCGGCCCGTCGACAACGGCGGCCGGGTCCGGGACCTGGTCGAGCCGGCCGTCGACCACCTCGGCGATCAGGGCCAGAGTCATCGGCTGCATGTACGCCACTCCATCTCGTCGGCGGACCGCGCACTGACGGTACCGCTCGTGGTACGGGGGACCGACCACCCGCGCGGCTCCCGCGGGGCACTTGTCGGTAGCGAGGAAGAATCCCGCCGCCCGCTCGGTGCTGCCGAGGCGGGCAGCACCGAGCGGGCGATGGGCAGACGGAGAAGTCGGCCCGGTCGAGGCCGGTGCACGTGACGTCGAGGCCGCGGGCGCGGCGGCCGCCGTCCTGGAAGTGGGTGCGGCCGTGGCCTTCGGCGATGATCTGCTCCTGTTCCTGTTGGGTGACGCCGCGGGCTTCACCGCGATCGCCCGCACCGGCTGCGGGCCGCCGGCATCCCGCTGGTTCCGGCCGGCGAGGGACGGTGGCGGCCGGACGCGGCCCCCCGTTCAACGGGGGGCGATCGGTCGGACCGCCCGAGCCGGGAGCAGCGGGCGGTTCTTGCGGTGACCCCCTCGTGAGGACGGCGTTGAACCGTTCCGGCTACGGCACCGGTGGGTCAGGTCTCGACGGCGAGGTAGTCGGTGATTCCGACCTGGTCGATCATCTCGGTGACGAGGCCCGTGGTGGCCGCGGCGACGGCACCGCCGATCGCGCCGAGGACGGCCTCCGTCGAGCGGTCGTCCGGCTGGTCGGGGCCGAGCCCCGCGTGGGCGCCGAGGACCGCACCGAGCATCACCTGACCACGGACGTCCGGAGGACCGGTCCGTTCGACGACGTCGACGATCGCGACCGCGAGGCGGCTGGCGTCGGCTCGGCGGCGGATCGTGTCGGCCTTCGCGGTGATGTCGGCGTTCGCGAAGGCGAGCGCCGCGTACTCCGTCAGGTCGTCGACCTCCGGATGGGTGAGGCCGGCCAGGGTGAGGCGCAGCAAGTGGTAGCGGAGTCGCCGCAGCCCGGCGTCTTCGACGACGAAGTCCCGTCCGGTGCGGGACAGATCGCCCGCCCGGCGTGAGACGTCCTGGGTGCTGCTCGTCGACATGGTGTGCTCCTTGTCCTGTGGTGTGCGACGCCCGTCCCCGGTCTCGGCGCCGTGCGCCGGTCGGGGGGCTCGTCGGCGATGGCGGCGACGAACGCGGTGGAACCGGCCCGTGCGGCCGCGGCCGGGGCGGCCCGCGGCAGGATCGCACGGGCCGACCGACCGCGCTCCCGGAGCGCGGTCGTCCGGTGGACCGGCTCGGTGGAGACCGGTCGTCCTCCTCGGCGGGGGCTCGGACGCGAGGCGGTGCAGGGCGATCCCGGTCTGGATCGCGGCCGCTTCCCCGGAGGCCGTCCGGAGCGTCGGCCGGCCCTTGCGGAGCATCTCCCGGTCACGGTCACGGGCGCCACCCGGATGCCGACCCCGGGCACCCGGATGGCGCGCACGGGTGCCCCGCCGCCGAGCGGGCGTGCGACCGTCGGTTCGATGACGGCCGATCACCGCGGCGCCGGATGCCGTCTCCCCGACGCGGCCCGTGTCGGGTGTGTCCACGGCGCCGGACCGGACATCCAGAACTGGTGGGCTGAATGGCGACCAAGCGCCACGTACGACGAATAGGACGAACCGGACTCGCCGGCGGCATGCTGGCCCTGGCCGCGCTGACGATCGCCGGCGGAGGGCCGCCGGGCGGCGGATCCGGAGGGGACACGCAGGACATCCTCGGGCGGATCCTCGACAAACCGATCTACGCGCACGCCCAGTGGGGCGTCCTGGAGGAGGACCCCCAGGGCGGGGTGCTGCACGAGCTCCAGTCGGACAAGTTCTTCATCCCCGGTTCGGTGGCCAAGCTGTTCACCGTCTCCGGTACCTGGCACGCGCTCGGCGGCGACCACCGCTTCACGACTCCCGTCCACGCCGTCGGCACCCGCGACGGCGCCGGCCTGCACGGCGACCTCGTCCTGGTGGCGCAGGGCGACCTGGCGCTCGGCGGCCGGGTCACGCCCGAGGGCACCCTGGACTTCACCTCCATCGACCACACGTACGCCAACGACCTGCCCGGCGCGACCCTCACCCCCGAGGACCCGCTCGCGGGAATCGACGACATCGCGCGGCAGATCCGGCAGTCCGGCATCAGCCGGGTGGACGGCGACGTCGTGGTCGACACGCGGCTGTTCGAGACGCCGGCCCTCGATCCGACCCCCACCCCGCTGATCATCAACGACAACCTGATCGACCTGCTCACCACGCCGACCGCTCCGGGCCGCCCGGCCGAACTCTCCTGGCGCCCCCAGGTCGCGCCCTACGAGGTCGTCTCACAGGTCACCACGGTGGCCGCCGGGGGCACCACGGACATCGAGGTGACGGCGTCCGAGGACGGGACGCGGATCACGCTGTCCGGCACGATCGCCGCCGACGCGGCGCCCGTGCTGCGGGTGAGCCCGGTCGTGGACCCGGCCGCCTTCGGGCGGACGGCCCTGATCGAGGCGCTTGCCCGGGCCGGCGTGACGGTGACCGCCGACCCGGTCGGCGCCAACGACGAGGACGGCCTGCCCGCCGCGTACGCGCCCGGCTCCGACGTCGCCTCCTACGTGTCGCCGCCCTTCAGCCAGTACGCCCGGCTGGTGCTCAAGGTCAGCCACAACCTCGGCGCCAACCTCGACATCTGCCTCATGGCGGTGACCGCGGGCAGTACCGACTGCAATGCCGGGTTCCCGGTGCTCCGGGCGTTCCTGGAGGCCGCGGGGGTCGACAGCGAGCAGGTGGAGCTCGCGGACGGCCGCGGCGGCGACCCGGTCGACCGGGCCACCCCCGTGGCGGTCAACCAGGTGCTCCGGTACTGGCTGCACACCCCGGACGCCGAGGCGTTCCGCGACACCCTGCCGGTCCTCGGCGAGGACGGCACGCTGGACGGCTTCTGCACCGGCTGCGGGGGCGTCGGCAAGGTCTTCGCCAAGACCGGGACGGACGTCGGACCCGACCTCCTGAACGGGCGGGCCGCCGTGGGTGCGGAGACCGTCGCGGGCTACCTGGTGACCCCCTCCGGCGAGATCCGGACGTTCTTCGTCGGTGTCAACAACCTCGCCGTGGCCGACCTCGACGCCTTCATCTCCCAGGTCGTCGAGGACGTCGCCGAGGCCTCCTCGATCCTCCAGCAGCAGGGCGGCTGATCCCCCGTCGCCCGGCCCCCGGCCCCCGGCCCCTGGTCACGCCGCCCTCGGCATCCGGAGGCCGGGGGCCGGCGTGCGGCCGCTCAGGGCGGGTGACGGCCCGTTCCAGGAACCCGTGGAGGACCTGCTGGCCCTGCGGGGCGAGGGTGGACGGGGGGCGGCGGCCAGGAGCCCGAGCAGGCGTTCGCGCAGTGCGGTGCCGTCGCCGGCGAGGACGCGGTGCGGCTGCGGCCGCCGGACCTGCTCCCGGGTCCGCGGCGTCAGCGGTCCCGTGGCGGCCGGGCGCCCTTGGGCAGTGTCCTGGCGATCACGAGCGGAGCCAGATGATGAGCGCGGCTGTGGTGACCGTTCCGAGGTAGACGTAGCCGCACATCCTAGGGCCGATGGGCCGTTCACCCGTCAGTCAGAAGGGAGGTTCGAGATCGCCGCGGCCATCGCTGTGCGGCCCGCAGTCCCAGGGCTCCTCCTGAAAAGGTTCGATGTCGGTGACGTCGTGGCCCCATGCTTCGAGGGCCTTCCGGGCAACGCGCCGGTTAGGGGTGTCGCTGCCGGTGTCCAGGATGCGGCGCGCGTGCACGGCGAGGTGATCGCGGCACTGGGCAAGCGCGGGGTGTTCGGCGAGGATGAGTGCGGCGAGGCCGGCGGCTTCGCGCACGTCCTCGTGACTGTCCTGCAGGAAGGGCGCGACGGCTCGATAAAGCATCGGGCGCAGGTCCCGGAAGGCCGCCAGCGTGGTGTCGTGAGTGAGGAAGCCAGGGAAGTACTGCTCGGTGCGGTCGACGATCTCGTCGGAGGCGTCGTAGGCCGTGGAAACCAACCAGTTCAGCAATGTCGCGCGGACGGGGACGTTGCGATACGGCCGGAGGGTCATGGCCGCCGGGTGGGCGAGGATGCCGGCGACATACATGGCGACGGGGGCGGTGGCTTCGTAGATGCTGTTCTGGTGGCCGACCAGCTCACTCAGTTCCGACAAAGCGGTGACCTGCACCTTGGGATCAGGCTCCAGCAACCGTGCCAGGACTTCGGGAAGGCACTCACCGTTCCCGAAAGCCGTCTGGAGCGAGCCCCAATCAGTCTCCGCCAGGACTACCTGGTAGGGCGGCAAGTCAGGCTCGCGGGGCGCCCCGGCCTTGGAGCTGCTGTGGTTCACTGAGCTTGCTCCGCTTTGACGGACACCCTCGTTGTAGTGGTCAGGCCGCGAGGAC